>DATGJE010000083.1:0-6818 GCA_035295305.1 Candidatus Acidiferrales bacterium
CGCCGGCAACGCGGTGGGCTTGAAAAAGGGCGCTGATGTCGACGTGACAATCGAAGCAGAAGCAGACGCAACGACCCCCAAGAAACATCCCGGAAAATCAGTCCCTCCAAAACAGAAAAAGTGATTCCGCGCTGGATTTTAGTAGCTTCGATAGCGTAGGTCAGAACTTGTGTAACCCACCCCGCTATTTCTCCTTCTCCCGTGTCGCATCAGCACCGAAATCTGTTTCGGCTAGCGGGTCGCAAAAACCTAGCTGGAGCATTGGGAGTATTGCATGTTGACGGGATTGGATGTACGGTCCCGGTCAGTCTGGAAGTCAAAATGGAAATTCCGCATGATATATCTAACGCAACGCTATGAGAAATAGTTCCTACGCTTCCTCGAACGCGCTTTTCTACAGCGCATTCTTGGTCGCGGCGGTTCTCGCAATCCAGCTTCCGTGCGAACCTGCGCCCAAACGACAGCAACCGTCGCAATCCGGTGAGGGGCAATCAGCGATTTGGGTGAGTTTCAACTTCAATGTCCGCGACAATCACGACCATCCAATCAGGAGCCTCTCCGCAAATCAGGTCCACATCTCCGTCGACGGCAAAGAACAGACGATCGAATCGCTCATCCCAGTATCGCCACACCCCATTTCGATCGTCTTTCTCGTCGACCAAAGCAACAGCCGGAGGGCTGGTCTACGTGGAAACATCTATCCGGAACTTCAGCCCGCACTCGACTGTTTCCGTCGCCTTCTAGCGTCAGGCGCCAGTGTTCAGGTTGCCGAGTTCGATAACGAGCCCAAGCCGGAGGGCGGATTCTCGACGACCGTTCCCGATCTTTTTAACTCTATGCAAAAACTGGCTCGGTCTGAGCCCGGTGGGGCAACCGCGCTGTTTGACTCCCTGGCGTGGGCTTCGAAACAGGTTACCCAGCGCCCTGGTTATAGGGCGATCATCGTTACGACGGATGGGGACGACAATTTGAGTAGGTTAGGCCCGAACGCCTCGATAGCGGAGGCTCAAGCCGCGAAAGCCTCTCTCTATTTCGTTAACCTCTCCCGCGTAGAAGGCGTGGAGAATGAGAGCCTCATTCGGCGCGAAACAAATACTTTAACTGAACTTGCGAGGCGGGCCGGCGGCGAAAGTCAGATCCTCGATAATCCTCTCGGTGCGAAAGCAATCTTTGACAGAATCGCCGAGGACATCACCACATCGTACAACGTCAGCTTTCGACTCGATTCGGCGAAGCCGCAACTCGAATTACAATCCCTCAAAATCACTGTTGATGGCCACCGTCTGAAGGTCTTCGCGCCTTCCGGCAACTACGCCCTTCCCCATTAACTACCTTTCAATTCGTGGGCGGGTGGCGCACCTTTCGAGGTACTTTCCGTTTCGTGACACTAGCAGCCGCGGACCGATGATACCACTGCGCCATTTCGCGAACAGTGACTTACTTGCTTTCGACGTGGGTGCCCCCTCGATAAGAACGAAGGGTGCGGTTCTTCAAGCGCGAACCATCCCAGCAACTTCACGCGCGACCCCGCCGCACGCCTCGCCATTCAAATCCCGCCCATTGTTCCACTAGCGCCTCCACGTCCGGCTCCTTATAGGGCAGGATTTGCGTCGTAAACACTTCATTCAGCAGGGCCATCTCGAAAATACACAGCGCTTCGGGACTCACGTCGCTGCGAATCTTGCCCGCCTTCTGCATCCGCTGCAACTTGCTCGTCAGATGCCATTTCAGGATTCCCTTTGCTTCATCGCGTTTTCGCACGAATTTCGCGTCGATGCAGTCGCTTTCAAAAAGAATAATCTTGAGCGCTTCGCGGTGCATCTCGAAAAACTCCAGCCATGTGCCCACCTCTTCCCGCAACCACGCCCGGCAACCCGCCACGGTCATCCTTCCCGTGCGCTTCATGTAGAACCTCACCATGAATTCGAGCTCCGCGCGGTAGTTCTCCAAAACCGCCGCAAGGATATCCGCCTTGTCTTTGAAGTAGAGATAAAACGTCCCGCGCGCCACCCGAGCCGCCTTGGCAATGTCGTTTACCGACGCCACGCTATACCCCTTTTTTGCAAATATCTTGCTCGCCACATCGACCAGCCGTTTGCGCCGCTCTTCGCGCCCCAGCACGCCAAGTTTCACGTAACCCTCCACTTAACACCCGCCACTCTTGCGCCGACGGAGCTCATTCCCTTTGCCGCAGTTAACTCTTTAGACAATTACACTGACAGGTGTGTTCAGTATAAGCCCTTTTCGCGCCCCCCCTCTTTTTCCCTTTTTCTGGGCAGTGGGTCAGCTTGAAAACCCTTTTCTGCGCCCGCGGGCTTTCCCCGCTCTCCTAATTCGACGATAATGATTTCCTCGAAATGAACTGCAAATGAAAATGCGCTCGAAATGACAGTGCGCTCGAAATGAAAACTACTCGTCGCGTTTCCATTCTCATTTTGCTCGCGCTCTCCATCGGCATTTACGTGGGAACGTCAGCGTGGCCGCCGCTGCTCGATAGTTCCGACGCGGGCCACGCCGAAGCCGCGCGCGAAATGTTGCAGAGCCACAACTGGGTGATCCTGCACATCGACGGCATTCGTTACCTGGAAAAGCCGCCGCTGCATTACTGGCTCGTTGCGGCAAGCTACGCTGCGTTTGGCGTGAACGCGTTTGCCACGCGACTGCCGCTGGCGCTCGCCGTCGTGGGCCTGGTGCTGATGGTTTATTTTTTCGGACGGAGATGGTTTGGCGAACGCGCGGGATTTTATGCGGGCTTGATCCTGTGCACTTCGCCGGGCGTGTTTCTGTTCACTCGAATCATGCTTCCCGAAGCGATTTACGCGCTTTTTTTCACTGCGGCATTTTATTTATTTTTGCGCGCGTGGCAAGGGACGCTTTCCGCGCGCGTTGGCTATTGGAGCGCGGCGGCGCTGATCGCGCTCTCGGTCCTGACGCGCTCCCTGATCGGCGTCGTCTTCCCTGTGGCAATTCTTTTCTTTTTTCTGCTGGCGACCGGGCGCTTAAAAGAATGGCGGAGATTGCCGCTGATTTCGTCCGTGATCGTTTTTCTGATTGTGGCGCTGCCGTGGCACATTGCTGCGTTATTCAGCGGGCACGGATTTTTCGGAGGATTTTTCTGGTTTTATTTCATCAACGAGCAGATTTTCCGCGCGCTCGGCTGGCGCTATCCCGCCGATTACGAAGCTGTGCCGCTGTGGCTGTGGACGGCCGAGCACATTGTGTGGTTCTTTCCGTGGATTGTATTTTTGCCCTCCGCGATTCGCGAAATCCCTCCGCTGCGCGAATGGCGAAAGAATCTGGATGAACGCGGACAGGCGCTTGTGCTTCTGAGCGTTTGGGCGCTGTTCATTTTGCTTTTCTTTTCCTGGACGAAAAGCCGCATGGAGTATTACAGCTTCAGCGCGTGGCCCGCGATTGCGATTTTGCTTGGTCTGGGATTGGCGCGGGCCGAAGAGCGCGCCGCGAAGTGGCTGCCCCGCGTGCAGGGCGCGCTTGCTGGCTTCGGCGTAGTCATCGCGGCGATTCTCGGAGCGATGCTGTGGGTTTCACGCGGCATTTCCTCGACCGGAGATATTTCTTCTCTCATGCAAATGCATCCCACTGGTTTTTATCGCGTGGCGATGTCCGACTTCATGGACCTGACTCCGCAAGCGTTCGCGGATTTGCGGCACCAGGCGCTGGCGGCATTGATTGTCGTGCTCGTGGGATTTTGTGCGGCGTGGCTGTTGCGGAGCCGCCAACACCACTTCGCTGCCACCATTACACTGGCTTGCGTAATGGGCGCGTTTTTTTTCTGCGCAAATTGGGCGTTGGGTGTGTTTACTCCGCGCCTTTCTTCCGAGCCGCTGGCAAGAATCATCATGAAGTATTACCAGTCGGACGATAAAATCGCTCTTTACGGAGAATATGACGCAGGGAGCAGCATCGGATTTTACACAGGCCAACGAATCTGGATATTCAACGGGCGCTACAACGGACTGGAGTTCGGTTCCTACTATCCGGACGCGCCGCATATTTTCCTGGACGATCACACGTTCTGGCCCTTGTGGAATGGCAAGGAACTTGTGTTTCTGGTGATTCCACCGGAAGAAACGCAGCAGGCGTTGCTTCGTATGCCTCCGAAGACGACTTTTTTGCTGGCGCAAATCGGCGGCAAGGCTGTTTACGTGAATCATCGTATTACGCCGAACGAAATAAGCTTGTCGGATTTGAAGAAATACGCAGAGCAGATGCCGGATATTTTGCCGAATGTTGCGCTATCCGGTTCGTTGCCTGTTCACGTTTCGCAAAAGAGCGACTGATTCGGCGTTTTACTCTTGGGCACAAAGATGTGTGTGGCATCATGTGCGAAAGGAGAATCCATTTGCGCGCGGTCATTACAGGCGGAGCAGGATTTCTGGGATCGCATCTGTGCGACAAATTCATCGAGCGCGGATGGGAAGTCGTATGTCTGGATAATTTGAGCACCGGCGCGGAAGCGAACATCCAGCATTTGATTGCCAATCCACGTTTCAGTTTTGTGCGACACGACGTGACGCGCTACATCGACGTGCCTGGGCCAGTGGATGCGGTGATGCACTTTGCGTCGCCGGCGAGTCCCGACGATTACCTGCGACTACCAATTCAAACCTTGAAAGTGGGTTCCCTGGGAACTCATAACGCGCTGGGGCTCGCGCTCGCAAAGAAGTCGAGATTCCTTCTGGCGTCGACGTCGGAATGCTACGGAGATCCGGATGTGAGCCCGCAACCGGAGACGTACTGGGGACACGTGAATCCCATCGGGCCTCGCGGCGTTTATGACGAAGCGAAACGATTCTCCGAAGCGATGACGATGGCGTACCACCGCGCGCATGGAGTCGACACGCGCATTGTGCGAATTTTCAATACGTACGGGCCGCGCATGCGGCTGAACGACGGGAGAGCGCTGCCGAATTTCCTCTATCAGGCGCTTTCGGGACAGGCAATTACGGTTTACGGCGACGGGCATCAGACGCGCAGTTTTTGTTACGTGTCGGACTTGATCGCGGGAATCTTGGCGCTCTTTGATTCAGCGGAGCATTTGCCGACGAACATAGGAAACCCGCACGAAATTACGATTCTGGAATTCGCGGAACGCATTCGCGCAATCACCGGCAATAAAGCTGAGCTGGTGTTCAAGCCATTGCCGCAGGACGATCCGAAAAGACGCTGCCCTGACATACGCAAAGCACAGGCGCTTTTGCATTGGGAACCAAAGGTGAGCCTCGAAGAAGGCTTAAAGCTCACCTTGGAATATTTTCAGAAGAAAGTTGCCGAGGAGCGCGCCGGATCGGGCTAGGATTCCGGCGGGTTAAGCTAGAACTCCGGCGGAACTCGAAACCGCGAGGTCCGGCCTGCCGACGGAGTGATATTCGAAGCCGAGCGATTTCATTTCCTGCGCGGAAAGCAAGTTGCGACCATCCAGCACCAGCGGTCTCGCCATGCTCTGATGGACGCGCTTCCAATCGAGCTTGTGGAACTCTTCCCATTCGGTAACGATGAGCAATGCATCCGCGCCGCGGGCCGCTTCGTATGCGTCCGACGTGCAGGTGAGATCCGGAAATTGTTCGCCGATTTTTTCCATTGCTTGCGGATCGTAGGCCTTCAGCCGCACGCCTTCTGTTTGCAACTTCTTTATCAATTCGATCGATGGCGCAAAACGGATGTCGTCGGTATTGGCTTTGAATGCCAGACCGAGAATACCGATCTGTTTTCCCTTGAGCACCCACAGGGAATGGCGGAGTTTTTCGACGAAGCCCGCGATTCGCTGATGATTTATACGTTCCGCCTCGCGAAGCATGGCAAAGTCTATGCCGTTGCGTTCTGCGAGACGCACAAATGCCTGGACGTCCTTGGGCAGGCAGAAGCCGCCAAACCCGAGGCCGGGACGAAGAAAATGCGGGCCGATTCGCGGATCCAGGCCGACGCCGTACATGACTTCTTCGATATTCGCACCCAGTTTTTCCGCCAGATCAGAAACCATGTTGGCATAGGAAATCTTCAGCGCAAGGAAAGAATTCGAGGCATGCTTGATCAGCTCCGCGCTATTGATTGTAGTGACCACCCAAGCGGGAGCTTTCATCGGCGGGCACGCGCCGTCATGCACCGGGCATTTAAACTTTTGTTCGAGAACGGGGCGGTAAATTTCATGAAGCTGCTTTTCGGCAACTTCGTCGTCGACGCCAATGACGATGCGATCGGGGTGGAGAAAATCTCCGACGGCCGTGCCTTCACGCAGGAATTCCGGGTTAGAAGCGACGCGGAAATTTCCGCGGCCACTGCGTCCGTAAATCCCTAGGACGCGCTTCAATTGCTGCCCTGTTTGCGCGGGGACAGTGCTTTTCTCGACGACCAGCTTGTCGGATTTAGCCTCGGTGGCAATCATCTGTGCGACGTGATCTATGGCGCTGAGATCCGCGTCGCCAGTCGGAAGCGGGGGAGTTCCCACGCAAATGAAAATCGCATCGCCTTCGGCGGCGGCGCGAGGGTCGGCGGAAAAAGACAGGCGGCCTTCCTTGCGATTTCTTTCCACGACGCTGTCGAGGCCGGGCTCGAAAATCGGCAATTTGCCGGCTTCGAGCGTGTCGATTTTGGACTTGTCATTATCAGTGCAGAGAACGTGATGACCGAGTTCTGCCAAGCATGCGCCGGTGACAAGGCCGACGTAACCTGCGCCTATTACGGATATTCGCACGGACTTCTCCCTATGTGAGCCTTTATGAGATGGTACATGAGCCTTTCATTTGTGCCCAAGCATTTTCGTACAACTAGCAGGCCGCGCCAATACCGGAATTGCAGTA
>DATGJE010000084.1:0-3220 GCA_035295305.1 Candidatus Acidiferrales bacterium
GCATGGGGCAGTGTGAATTTCCTCTGGCACGAATTGATGGCCGAGAAAGGCTACATTATTTTCACTGTTGATAATCGCGGCTCCTACGGACGGGGCCACGTTTTCGAAACGCCCGTTTACCATCACTTCGGAAAAATCGAACTGCAGGATCAACTCGCGGGCGTGCGCTGGCTCAAATCGCAATCGTTTGTGGATCCCTCGCGTATCGGCATTTGGGGCTGGAGCTACGGCGGCTACATGACGCTCTACTCCATCCTGAACGCGCCCGATGTTTTCAAAGCCGCGGTTTCCGTCGCGCCTGTCACCGACTGGAAGCTCTACGATACGATTTACACCGAGCGCTACATGGGCACGCCGCAGGAGAATCCCGAAGGCTACAAGGATTCGTCTCCGGTCACCTGCGCGTCGCATTTGCAGAGTCAGTTGATGGAAGTCCACGGCACCGGTGACGACAACGTCCATTTCGCGAACACGTCTGAAATGATCAATGGCTTCATCGCCGCGGGAAAATATCCGGCCGCGCTGATGATTTTCCCCGGACGCGGCCACCCGATTTCAGATCGCCCGGCGCGCATCCAGCTTTTCGAGCGCATCACGGAGTTTTTTCTGAAGAATCTCTGACGCGGCCCAAGCGCAGGCGCCGCAATTTCATGGGGAGATGACGATGCGATTCAAATTCCTGGTGCTCGCCTGTTCGATTTGCATTCTCGCTTGTGCCGGCATTGCCCAAGCGCCCGCTGCCTTCACGCTTCACGACCTCGGCAATGGCGCGTGGGCCGCGATCGACAATCCTGCCGCGAAATCCGCGCGCTCCGGCGCGAACGCCGGCTTCGTGATTGGTTCCGACGGTGTCGCGGTGATCGACACGTTCGAAAACGTCGCTGCCGCGCAATCGCTCCTGGATGAAATCCGCAAGAAAACAAATCTGCCGGTGCGCTTCGTCGTCAACACGCACTACCATCTCGACCACGTCGCGGGCAACAGCATCTTTGCCAATGCCGGCGCGACAATCCTGGCGCAGGAAAATGTTCGCTCATGGGAGCGCACCGAGAACGCGAAATTCTTCGGCCCGAAAATTACCACGCAGCAAAAAGAAGAAGTGGAATCGCTCGGCCTGCCCTCGGTCACGTACAAGAGTGGTGTCACACTGTACCTTGACCGCCGCGCACTGGTCGTCCGTTCGCTGCCCGGCCACACAGGCGGCGATTCAGTAGTTTACGATTCTTCTGCGAACGTCGTCTTCTGCGGCGATTTGTTTTGGAATCACACGCTGCCGAATCTCATCGACGCCTCTACAAAGCCATGGATCGCTTCGCTCGATACGCTTCTTGCCGACTATCCAACCGCTACATTTGTTCCAGGTCACGGAAACGAACCCGGCCACGCAGCGGACGTTCGCGATTTTCGCGGCTACCTGGTGGACCTACGCGCCGCGATTCAAAAAGCACAGGCAGAGGGCAAATCCGGCGACGCACTCATTGACGCCGTACTGCCTCAACTGCAGCAAAAGTACGGCTCGTGGAGTTTCTTTGCATTTTCGAAGAGCGACATCAAATATACCGACGCGGAATTACGGGGCACGAAAAGAATTCCAGAACCGCCGGCTAAATAGTGGGAGAAATTCCGGATGGAAGATTTTCACGGCAACGGCAAAACGCGCAAACGCACTGCTAGTTTTCCCGGCGATTTCTTGTTCCATGGTGCGGCCCGTCGCTATCCGTGCGAATGACCAGGCTGACCAGCGGCAGTTCGATCGTGTCGTCGTTCTTTTTCGGCGGCTCTGAATTCCACGGCGCAATCCAGTAATCCACTGCCAGCCACAAGCTATACGACGGACGCGCCATCCCTAGGCACAGCACAGCTCCGAACGCGATCCACAGAAGATTTTTCGTCATGTAGGAAAGGTGCGTAAATTCGGGCATGAACAAAGTGGGAACAAAGATCGCCAGGAAAATTCCGGCGGAGAGCACATAATCCAGATACATCGCGCCCGCGTAATAACCCGATTCTGGATAAAATGACAGCCCGCATACCGAGCATTCATCACGCATCTTGAAGAAACTCTCAAATACGCGGCCGTCGCCACATTTCGGGCAACGAAAGCGCAGTCCACGGCTGACTGTTTGGAGAAAGCCCGCCTTCATCGGTCTGTCCACTCCCATGTATTACCCTGGGCAGCGTAAACTTCCACTGCTTAATTTAGATGCTCTTCGTAACTTATTAGACGCATGCGTCGAGCCGCTCGTTGCGCTACAGGTTCCGCGTCAGACCGCCCGCGTAAAGATTCAAGAGGCCCCGAATTGCTGAGCGCGTCCAACACAGCGGAACCTATTTCTTTCGTGTGTAATCCGTTTCCTGGAACGGGGATTCCTTGCCATCCGCTCCAGTCGTGGACAACACGACGGCGAACTCGTCGTCATTGACTTGGCGAAGTTGTGCGTGCAGCGCCATCTTGCCGGCCCCACCAGTTTCCGTGTCGCCGACAAAGTCGATCGTCTTCCCGTCGTCGCTGCTCGTGCCCTTCATCATTGTCATGCCGGTCGACATCGTGTACATGCGGACCATTTCGTATTGCTTCGTGGCGTTGTTGTACCCGTAGAGACGCAAGCCCTCGACGGGCCGGCCAAAAACCGTGTCCGTACTTTCTTCCAGAATGAATCGGCCGCCGAGCACGACTGAAATCTTGGCTGTGCCTGACGACGGAGCGGCGGCCGCGCCTGTCTGTCCGACGAACTTGATGACCCTGGTGTAGTCGCCTGCGAGCTTTGCGAGTGACGCATGAGCCGCGCCAGGCTTCGTAGAATCGGCCTTGGCGGGCGCGGCGTTCTGGCGGCTACCCGTCCTGCCCTTCGAAATTGCAAATCCCGGAATCAGCAAAATCGCACCCAGCGCCATCACAAGAAGCCACCGCTTCTGCTCGCTCATCTCGATTCCTCCACAGCGAAAATTCGTCCGCGCCTATTTTGCACCCGGATCACAACATTGCCACGAAAATTGTGCGCCGCCGGACAGGTGACTGCGCCTGCTGTGTGCGCTCGTCGCCCCCAAAGGCGTGCCTCGCTTCGCTGAGAAACGGAAGCAGCAGCATGGCCGTCAGTAGCGACTCAGACTAGCGTAGTAGGTTCGTTCCGATTATTTAACTAATCGGGCATTAGTCAGTCTTAAAGTATAGCGGGGACTGAATAAGCAATTCATTCAATTATGACTTTTCTTTTAGGCA
>DATGJE010000085.1:0-14268 GCA_035295305.1 Candidatus Acidiferrales bacterium
CGGCATCATTATTGGCCGCAAGGGCGCGGAAATCGACAAGCTCAAGGCGGAAGTGCAGAAGCGCACCAAGCGCGAAGTTCATATCGATATTCAGGAAGTGCATCGGCCGGAACTCGACGCGCAGCTCGTCGCGGAATCGATTGCCTTGCAGCTTGAGAAGCGCGTGGCTTTTCGCCGCGCCATGCGCAAGTCAGTTGACTCGGCGCTGCGCTTCGGCTGCAAGGGTATCAAGGTGCGCGTTGGCGGCCGGCTGAACGGCGCGGAAATCGCCCGCAAAGAATGGTATTTGCAGGGACGCTTGCCGCTGCAAACGTTGCGCGCGGATATTGATTTCGGCTTCGCGGAGGCCCGCACAACGTACGGCGTGATTGGCGTGAAGTGCTGGGTCTATCAGGGCGAAAACGCTCCGGAGCGCAAGCGCGCCGAAGAGCGCGCCGCACAGGCGGCGAACGCGTAGACGGTGTTTTTGACTGTCAACTATCGACTAGGAACTGTTTTCGAACGGACTGAGGACACGCAATTATGTTGATGCCGAAAAAAGTGAAGTACCGCAAGCAGCAGCGCGGCCGGCGCACGGGAAAAGCGTGGCGCGGCGGCTCGCTGGCTTTCGGAGAATACGGGCTGAAGGCGCTCGAGCCCGCGTGGATCACGGACCGGCAGATCGAAGCATCTCGCGTGGCCATCACGCGCTTCATCAAGCGCGGCGGCAAATTGTGGATTCGTATTTTCCCGGATAAGCCGTTCACGAAGAAGCCCGCCGAAACGCGCATGGGCAAGGGCAAGGGGCCGCCCGAGCACTGGGTGGCCGTCGTCAAGCCGGGCCGCGTGATGTTTGAAATGTCGGGCGTCGATCTGGCTTCGGCCAAGGAAGCCATGGAATTGGCGGCCCACAAGCTGCCCATCCGGACGAAGTTCGTCAGCCGGGCGGAGGAGCTCTGATGGCGAGTCGCATGGAAGACTTCCGGCCAATGAACGTCAACGAGCTCGAAATTCAGGCGCACGAGCTCGGCGAGCAGATTTTCCGGTTGCGTTTTCAGTTGACCACCGGGCAGTCGGAGAGCGTCAAGAAGCTTCGCGAAGCGCGCCGCGATTTGGCGCGTGTCAAGACGCTGGTTCGCCAGCACGAACTCGGCATTCATGTCGCGGCTCCGAAAGAAGCGGAAGTGCAATCGAAGAAGCCAAAGAAAGCGCCTTCCGATAAGCGCGGCGCCAAGAAACCCAGCGCCAAAGAATCGAAAGAAGCCAAGGAATCGAAAGAATAATGAGGATCACAGATGGCCAGTGAAGCGGCAACAGGCGCGGCGGAATCTTCAAGCGAACGCGGCGCGCGTCAACAGCTCGTCGGCATTGTCACGAGCTCGAAAATGCACAGGACAATCGTGGTGAAGGTCACGCGCACAACGCAGCACCGGAAGTATCTGCGGGTGATTCGCCACAGCAAAAAATACTACGCCCATGATGAGCAGAACGAAGCGCGCCCCGGCGATACGGTTCGTATTGTCGCCAGCCGGCCGCTGTCGCGGCTCAAGCGCTGGCGGCTGGCGGAAATTGTCGCTCGCTCCACGCGCGTGGCGTGATGTTCGCGGAAATGAGGGAGCACTAGCATGGTTCAGATGCGCACGTGGCTGACCGTCGCCGATAATTCCGGCGCGCGGCAATTGACGGCCATTCTTCCGCTCGGCGGAGATACGGGCCTCGTGGCTGGATTGGGAGATGTCGTCACCGCCTCGGTCAAGGAGGCAGCTCCTGATAGTCAGGTGAAGAAGGGAACAGTCGTGAAGGCAGTCGTCGTTCGCACGCGCAAGGAGCACCGCCGCAGGGATGGCACCTACATCCGCTTCGACGACAATGCCGCTGTGCTGATCAACGAAGCGGGCGAGCCCGTCGGCACGCGCGTCTTCGGTCCCGTCGCGCGCGAATTGCGCGAAAAGAAGTTCGCCAAGATCATTTCGCTCGCGCCGGAGGTTTGGTAGCCATGCGTCATCGTGAAGCGAGACAAAAACCCCGGCCGGTGCTGATTCGCCATGGTGACATGGTGAAGATTATGGCCGGGCGCGACAAAGGCAAGACCGGACGCGTGCTTTCCGTCGACCCGGTGAAGCGCCGCGTCACGATCGAGCACGCCAATATCATCAAGAAGCATACGCGCCCGAATCCGTCCAAGAATATTCGCGGCGGCATTTTGGATAAAGAGGGGCCGATGGACGTTTCGAACGTGATGATTCTCTGTCCGTCTTGCGGCAAACATGCGCGCATGGGCACCAAGATATTGTCGGACGGCACCAAGGCGCGAACTTGCCATCGGTGCGACGCGACCATCGAAAATTAAGGGTTAACAGAGACCATGATTAGCCGTTTACATGAACGCTACCGAAAAGACGCCATGCCGGCGCTGTCGAAGCGCTTCGGCTACACGAACACCATGGCTGTGCCGCGCCTGCAGAAAATCACTGTGAATATCGGCCTTGGTGAAGCCAGCCAGAACGTCAAGCTGCTCGACGTGGCCGTGCAGGAGCTTGGGCAGATCACTGGCCAGAAGCCGGTAATCACGCGCGCGAAGAAGTCCATCGCGAATTTCAAGATTCGCAAGGGCATGCCCATCGGCTGCATGGTCACGCTGCGCGGCGAGCGCATGTACGAATTTCTTGATCGCCTCGCCAATATCGTTCTGCCGCGCGTGCGCGACTTCAAGGGCTTGCCGGGAAATTCGTTCGACGGCCGCGGAAATTACACGCTGGGATTGAAGGACCAGCTGGTGTTCCCGGAAATCGATTACACGCGCGTCGACAAAATCAAGGGCATGAACATCACGCTCACTACGTCGGCCCGGTCCGACGAAGAGGGCCGCGAGTTGCTGAAGCTGCTGGGCGTTCCGCTGCGGCCATAACGCAGCAGAGCTAGACGAGGGGCTAAAGGACAAACGATGGCGACCACTGCAAGATGCGCCAAGATGAAGAAGAAGTTGAAGTACAAGATTCGCATCCGCAACCGCTGCCGCATCTGCGGCAGGCCGCGTGCGTTTTTGCGGAAATTCGAAATGTGCCGCATCTGCTTCCGCGGGCTCGCGCTCAAGGGCGAAATCCCCGGCGTGACCAAGGCCAGCTGGTAAGGACAAACAATAAATGACGACCGACCCAATCGCTGACATGCTCACCCGGATTCGCAATGCTGTGCGCGCGCGCCATCCGCGCGTCGATTTGCCGTCGTCGAAGATGAAAATCGAAATTGCGCGCATCTTGAAGGAGGAGGGCTACGTCTCCACCTACAAAGTGGTGGACGAGAACAAGCAGAAAGTCCTGCGCGTTTTTTTCCGTTACACCAACGACAAGCGCAGCGTGCTGACGGATCTGAAACGCATTTCGCGCCCCGGCTGCCGCCGTTACGTCGGCAAGACCGGCATTCGCCCCGTCGTTGGCGGCATGGGCGTTGCGATTCTTTCCACACCGCGCGGAATCATGACCGGCCAGACCGCCCGCAAAGAAGGCGTGGGCGGCGAACTCTTGTGCGAGGTTTGGTAGAGCCATGTCTCGAATTGGAAGAAAACCGATACCGATTCCTGCCGGCGTGAAGGTGCAAATCGCCGCGGACGCCATTGAAGTCCAGGGCCCGAAGGGCAAGATGCATGTGCCGGTCCCAGGTCGCATTAAATTCGACCAGAAGGACAGCCATCTGATCGCCTCGCGGCAAAATGAATCGCAGCGCGCGCTGCATGGCCTGGCGCGGGCGCTCGTTGCCAATGCGGTCAAGGGCGTCACCGAGGGTTTCAAGAAGGAGCTAGACATTGTCGGCGTCGGCTACCGCGCCGAAGTGAAAGGCAAGACGGTCGTCTTCGCGCTCGGCTATTCGCATCCTGTGCCGTTCCCGATCCCTGAAGGCATACAGGTCGCCATCGAGAAGCAGACGCACGTCACGGTCACTGGCGCTGACAAAGGCTTGGTCGGGCAAGTTTCGGCCAACATGCGCGCACTGCGTCCGCCCGATCCGTACAAGCAAAAAGGCGTTCGCATCGTTGGCCAGCGCCTGAAGAAGAAGGCAGGCAAGGCCGGCGCAGCAAAGACCGCGGCTTAGAACGGAACCGAGAACTCGGGATATGTGTCATTCCGAAGCAGCTTGAAGGAGAAGAGCAATGGCTGTCGTGCCAGCAAGAAAACTTTCGCGCGATTTGCACCGCAAGCGCATTCACCAGCGCATGCGCCAAACGCTCGCGGGCTCTGAAGACCGCCCGCGTCTTTGCGTGTACCGCTCGCTCAAGCACATTCGTGTGCAGGTGATTGATGACCTCAAACGGCATACGCTCGCGGCGGCCAGTTCGCTCGACGCGGACGTCAAGAGCAAAATCAAGGGCGGAGGCAACATCGCCGCGGCGAAAGTGGTCGGCAAAATCATCGCCGAACGCGCCCGCGCTGCCGGAGTCGAGAAAGTCGTCTTCGATCGCGGCGGCTACCAATATCATGGCCGTATTCAGGCGCTTGCCGAAGCGGCTCGAGAGGCGGGACTGAAGTTCTGACGCTTATGTCGAAACAAGAGCTCAAAGATACGCTCGCGATTCGCCGGCACATCGACACGAACTTGGCGAATGTCAAGGATCAGGTGGTTTCCATTAATCGCGTCACCAAGGTCGTCAAGGGCGGCAAGAACCTCAGCTTCTCCGCGCTCGTGGTGGTCGGCGATCAGCACGGTCACGCTGGATTCGGCATGGGTAAGGCGCGCGAAGTTCCCATGGCCATTCGCAAAGCCATCGAGCAGGCCAAGAAGAACATGGTCAAGCTCCATTTGAAGGGTTCGAGCATCCCGCACCAGGTTCTCGGGCGTTACGGCTCAGGTCAGGTGCTCTTGAAGCCGGCTCCGGAAGGCACCGGAATCATCGCCGGAGGCCCTGTGCGCGCGGTGATGGAAGTGGCGGGAATTCAGAATGTGCTCACGAAGTCGATTGGCACTTCGAATCCGCACAACGTAATCAAGGCGACCTTCGACGCGCTCCTCCATTTGCGGGACGCCGCCAAGGTCAACGAAGAACGCGGCAAAACGGCCGAGCCGGTGACCGCGTAAGGATTCGAGAACGAATATGGCCACGAAGAAAAAGTCGGGGAAGTTGAAAATTCGCTGGGTGGTCAGCTTCATTGGCTGCCCGCGCAGCATGCGCCAGACGATTCGCGGGATGGGTTTTCGGCGAATGAATCAGCTCGTCGAGCTCGATGACACGCCGTCCACTCGCGGAATGATCGCGCGTGTCCACCACCTGGTGAAGATTGAGCCTGAAAAAGAAGACACGAAGAAAGGCGCGAACGCAGCCTAACGGGGCGACCTTATGAGCGTCAAACTATCGAATCTGAAACCGCCGCGCGGCTCGCGTCACCGCAAGGTCCGCGTCGGCCGCGGCATGGGCTCGAAACTCGGCAAGACGTCTGGCGCCGGCAACAAGGGCCAGCAGTCTCGCCGCGGCTATTCGCGTCGGCCGGGTTTTGAAGGCGGCCAGATGCCCATGCATCGCCGCATCCCGAAGCACGGTTTCCATAATCCGTCTTCCACGCGCTACGCCATTGTGAACGTCGAGTCGCTGAACGTTTTCTCCGCGGGCGAGACAGTGACGCCGGACGAGCTCGAAGGCCGCGGGATAATTCATGTTCGTCATGACGGCATCAAGATTCTGGGTGACGGCGAACTGAAAATCGCTTTGACCGTTCACGCGCACAAATTCAGCCGTTCCGCGCAGGAGAAAATCACCGCCGCAGGGGGTAAGGTCGAAGTTTTGCAATGAGAAAGTTGATCGAGGCTTTTCGGAATATCATCTTCACTCCGGACCTGCGCAACAGGTGTCTCTTCACGCTGATGATCCTGGCGATTTACCGCCTGGGCGCGTTCATCACCACGCCGGGCATCAATGGCGTGCTGCTGCTGCAATTGTTCCAGCAGAATCGCAATTCCGTTCTGGGCATCGTTGACCTCTTCAGCGGCGGCAACCTGCGCCGGCTGTCGATTTTCGCGCTGGGCATCATGCCGTACATCACTGCTTCCATCATCTTGGAGTTGATGGTGGTCGTGTGGCCGTATTTGGAGCGCTTGAAAAAAGAGGGCGACCTCGGCCGCAAAAAAATCACGCAGTACACGCGCTATCTGACGATTATTTTGAGCATCTTCCAGTCTCTGGCGATCGCCATGGCGCTTCAGCATGAAAATATTTCGGGTCAACAACTTGTCTATAACCCCGGCATCCGCTTTGTGCTCTTTACTGTTTTGACTCTGACGACGGGCTCCGCCTTCATCATGTGGCTGGGCGAACAGATCAGCGATCGCGGCATCGGCAACGGCATGTCCCTGATCATTTTCGCCGGCATCGTTGTTGGTCTGCCGCGCGCCGTCCGGGATTTGTGGCTAATGGCGGGCACCGGCGGGCAGTGGGGAGCGCTCGGGCCTGTCGCCCTGTTGGCCATCCTCATTTTGATGGTGATAGTGGTCGCGTTCATCGTGTTCGTCGAACGCGGCCAGCGCCGCATTCCGGTGCAATACGCCAAGCGCGTCATGGGACGCAAAGTCATGGGCGGCCAGATGACCTATCTGCCTCTGCGCGTGAATTCCGGCGGCGTGATTCCGCCGATTTTCGCCAGCTCGCTCCTCACGTTTCCGCAGACCATCGCGCTGGTTTTCGCGAACCGCTCGCCTTTCTTTCAAAATTTCGCGCGCACGTTCGCGTGGGGCGAGCCGCTTTATACTCTTACTTACGTTCTACTCATCATCTTCTTCGCATTTTTTTACGTGGGCATCATTTTCAATCCCACGGATCTTGCTGACAACATGCGCAAGTATGGCGGTTTCATCCCGGGAATTCGCCCCGGACGCAATACTTCCGAGCACATCAACCGCGTGTTGACGCGGCTCACATTCGTCGGCGGACTCTACCTGGCGCTTGTTTGCGTGCTTCCGGAATGGATGATCTCCGGCATCCACCTGCAGCATTTGCCGTTCGTCGGAGCCTGGATTGACGAGCACTTCTGGCGCTTCGTTCTTGAGGGCTTGAACGTCAATTTCTATTTCGGCGGCACGTCGCTGCTGATCGTCGTGGGCGTGGCCATGGACACCGTGCAACAGCTCGAGGCGCAGCTCGTGATGCGGAATTATGAAGGGTTCACGCGCCGCGGCCGTTCGCGGGGCCGGGGTGTCTAAACGTGGCGCCTCTCGACGCCAAAAAGGTGCTGGCGCGCGCCGTGATTTTTCTTGGGCCGCCCGGTGCTGGCAAGGGTACGCAGGCGAAGCTGGTTGCTGAAAAGCTTCGCGTGCCGCATCTTTCGACCGGCGATATGTTGCGCGAAAACGTCAGCAAGGGTACGGACCTTGGGCGTCTCGCGAAGCCGGTGATGGAACGCGGCGATCTAGTGCCGGATGATTTGGTTTTGCGCATGGTCGAGGATCGCATTGCGCGTCCCGATGCAGCGAATGGATTCGTCTTCGATGGATTTCCGAGGACGCTCGCGCAAGCGGAGGCGTTGAACCGGATTCTCGAACGCCAGGATTTCGGGCCGCCCGTGGTGATTTTTTTTCGCGTCGCGGATGACGTCTTAATGCGTCGGCTGGCAGGCCGCCGGATGTGCAAGATTTGCTCGGAGATTTACAACATTTACGACCATCCGCCGAAGGTCGAGGGGCGCTGCGACTTTGACGGCGGCGAATTGATTCAGCGCGACGACGATAGAGCGGAAGTGGTTCGCGAGCGCCTTGCGGCATACAACCGGCAGACAAAGCCGCTGGTCGAGTATTACCGCTCGCAGGGAATGCTGGACGAAATCGATGCCGCTGCGGGCAAGGCGGCCGTGACTGATTCGGTGTTTGGCGTTCTCGGAAAATCCGAGGGGCGCGCGTGATTATCTGCCGCTCGGCTGCGGAACTCGACACCATGCATCGCGCGGGCATCGTCGTCTGGGGCGCGCTCACGGAATTGCGCAAGATGGTCCGGCCCGGCATTTCGACGCTGGAGCTCGACGCCTTCGCCGAAGAGTACGCGCACAAACATCATGCGCGTCCGGCGTTCAAGGGTTATCACGGCTACCCGAAGTCGCTGTGCACTTCCATCAATCAGGAGGTGGTGCACGGAATTCCTTCGGGCAAGCGCGTTCTGAAAGAGGGCGACATCTTGTCGATGGATTTTGGCGTTGAGCTAGAAGGGTATTACGGCGACGCGGCGCTCACCGTCCCGGTCGGAAAAGTCAATCCGGCGCGCGAGAAACTCTTGCGGGTCACGCGCGAAGCTCTCGAACGCGGCATCGATCAAGTGCGGCCCGGCAATCGCTTGACGGATATTTCGGCTGCTGTGCAGCAGTGGGCCGAAAAGAATGGTCTTTCGGTGGTGCGCGAGTTCGTTGGCCACGGAATCGGCACGAAAATGCACGAAGACTTGCAAGTGCCGAATTACGGCGCGCCGGGGCAGGGTCCGAAGTTGCAAACCGGCATGGTGCTCGCCATCGAGCCGATGGTGAATACGGGCGGTCCGGCGGTCAAAGTCCTCGAGGATAAGTGGACGGCGGTGACGGCCGACGGCAGCGATTCGGCTCACTTCGAGCACACCGTAGCCGTCACGGAAAACGGCCCGTGGATTTTGACGCGCCCGCGCGAGACTTCCGGCCCGGTATGGTAGTTGGGAGCTTGTAGGGGCCGATCGGATTTATCGGCTCGTGTTTGTTTTCTTGTATAGCGAATTCGATTCGCAGAGCGTTTGACAGGAGCGCATGGCAAAAAAGCCCCACGACGATAAGAAGAAAGGCGACTCGGGCAATCCGAAGGAAGACGCCATCGAAGTGATGGCCACGGTGATCGAGCCGCTGCCAAACGCGATGTTTCGCGTTTCGCTGGAAAACAATAAGCACCAGGTACTGGCGCACATTTCCGGAAAAATGCGGAAGAACTTCATTCGCATTCTGCCGGGAGATAAAGTCGCGGTCGAGCTTTCGCCTTACGATTTGACGCGCGGCCGCATCGTCTACCGTTACAAGTAGCGGCAACTTTTTTGCAGTTTTTTGTAGTTGTCATCTGTTTTTGGTTTTTGCGAATGGACAATAGCAGCAGGGAGACAGAATGAAAGTTCGAGCATCGGTCAAGAAAATTTGCATGAAGTGCAAAGTGGTGCACCGCCGCGGAGTGGTGCGCGTGGTTTGCAGCAATCCGAAGCATCGCCAGCGTCAAGGTTAGAGCCGCTGCGTCAGGGCACGGCTTTAGCCGTGCCGTAAACGGCCCAAAGCAGTGCGGCTTTAGCCGCTGAGGTCGAAAGCATTTGAGTTGTTTAGGGAGGCATCAAGATGGCACGTATCGCGGGCGTTGAACTGGCGCCCAATAAGCGTCTCTGGGTTGGTCTCACCGCCATTTATGGCATCGGCCAGGCGCGCGCGCAGGAACTGTGCGCCAAGGCCAAAGTGGACCACTTCAAGAAAATCAAGGACCTGAGCGAGGACGAAATCAATCATGTTCGTCAGGCCATCGAATCCGAAGGCCGCGTCGAGGGCGATCTCCGCAAAGAGATGCAGATGAACATCCGGCGGCTGATCGAAATCCAGTGCTATCGCGGCTTGCGCCACCGCCGCAATCTTCCGGTGCGCGGCCAGCGCACGCACACGAACGCTCGCACGCGTAAGGGCCCGCGCAAGGGCGCCGTCGCGGCGAAGAAGAAAGTCGCGGCTCGCAAGTAACTCTGGTTTAGGAACGAAGGAGAAGAAGACTCGTGGCCAAGGAACCGCAGCAGCAGGATGGCGCAGCCGCGCCGGCAACAACCGGCAAGCCGACTAAGCGCAAGAAGGAATTTCGCAAGAAGCGTGAGAAGCGCGTCGTGCCGCAGGGCATCGCGTACGTTCAAGCGACGTTCAACAATACTATCATCACGCTCAGTGATCCCGATGGCCGCGTATTGAGCTGGGCCTCGGCTGGCTCTGTCGGTTTCAAAGGCTCGCGCAAAGGCACGCCATACGCCGCGCAGCAGGCTGCGATGAACGCCGCGGGAACGGCGCGCGATCAGTTTGGCTTAAAGTCCATCGAGGTGCGCGTCAAGGGCCCAGGCGCGGGGCGCGAGTCGGCCGTGCGCGCGTTGGCTTCAGCCGGCTTGCACATTCGCTTGATCAAAGACGTCACGCCGGTTCCGCACAACGGTTGCCGGCCGCCCAAGCGCCGTCGCGTATAGGAGAAAGATGGCTGAATCTGCCGCGTCCGTGACGAACCCTGGCGCGAAGCCGTTGGCCGCGCTGGTTCCGATGGCGCATGTGGCCGATGTGGCGCGTTCGATCGAGTGGTATCCGAGGCTTGGATTTGCTGCGGAGCATACGTGGACGCCGGAAGGACGTCCCATGCAGTGGGCATACCTTCGCAATGGCGGCGCGCAGTTGATGCTGGCGCGCTCCGCCCGGCCCATGAACCCGGGCGCGCAGGACGTTTTGTTCTATCTGTACGCGCGGGGAGTCGCAGCGTATCGAGAAAAGTTGATGTCTCTGGGGCTAAATCCCAGCGAGCTCAGCTTTCCTGCGTATGCAAAATGTGGTGAGTTCCGCATCGACGATCCTGATGGCTACTGCCTTCTGGTCGGTGATACCGAACAGCAGTGAACGAAATCGATCAGGAAGAAGGGTAGGCGACCCGTAAACTGATCGTCAAGGTGTAAAGGAGAACCGCAATTGGCAAGACATCGTGAAGCAGTTTGCCGGCTGTGCCGCAGGGAAGGGATGAAACTCTTCCTCAAGGGCCTCCGGTGTTTTACGGAAAAATGCGCCATCGAGAAACGCAATTTCCCGCCCGGACAACACGGGCAGGCGCGCCGGCCAAAAATGGTCGGCTACGGCGTGCAGTTGCGCGAAAAGCAGAGGATGAAGCGCACCTACGGTTTGCTCGAAAAGCAATTCCGTCACTATTACGCCAAAGCCGCGCGCGCGCAGGGCCCCACCGGCTCGAATCTGATGATTATGCTCGAGCGCCGCTTGGACAACGTTGTGTATCGCGCGGGCCTTGCCAGCTCGCGTTCGCAGGCGCGCCAGTTGGTCACGCACGGTCACGTGCGCGTCAGTGGACGCAAGGTGAACATTCCGAATTATATGGTGAAGATCGGTGACGAAGTGGCCATGAAGGAAAAGATGCACCAGAACGCCATGGTGCTCGAAGCGCGCAATCTGGCGCAGAATCAAAACGCCGCTCCGTGGCTGCAAATCGATCGCGAAAATTTCAAGGCGCGCGTGAACGCCATGCCGCGCCGCGAAGACGTCCAAACGCCGGCGTTGAATGAACAGCTCATCGTCGAACTCTACTCGAAGTAGTGTCGCAGTGGCACACGCTTCAGCCTCTGCGAGTTAATCAGCATTTTTGGTGGGGGCCCGCATATCGCGGGCAGGAGGAAAAAGACAATGTGGAAGGGATTTCAGAAACCGAAACGACTGGCAGCAGAACTCGAATCACTCACCGACAAGTACGGAAAATTCTCCGCACAGCCATTTGAGCGCGGCTGGGGAACCACCGTCGGTAACTCGCTGCGTCGCGCGCTGTTGAGTTCCATCGAAGGCGCCGCCATTACGGCGGTCAAAATCGAAGGTGTGCTGCATGAATTCTCGCCGATTCCTGGCGTAGTCGAAGATGCCACCGACATCATTCTCAACCTCAAGCAGGTGCCCCTGAAATTGAATTCCGATCAACCCAAGACGATTACGTTCGTTGTCGACACGCCGGGCCCGGTGACTTCCGCGAAAATCGAGGAAGATGCCGATCTCGCCGTCCTCGACAAAAACGTGTATCTCGCCACGGTCAGCGAAGGCGGAAAATTCGAGATGGAAATCCGCGTCAAGAATGGCCGCGGCTACGTCGCTGCCGACCGCAATTTCGACGAGGACCTGCCGATTGGCTACATTCCCATCGACTCTGTTCATTCGCCCGTGCGCAAGGTCAATTACTCGGTCGAAGCGGCGCGCCTCGGCCAAATGACCGATTACGAGAAGCTGTCTCTCGAAATCTGGACCAATGGTGCCATCACGCCGCAGGATTCCATCGGCCTCGCGTCCAAGCTCATCAAAGACCACATGAGCATCTTTATTAATTTCGAGGAGCAGCCCGAGCTGCCCGAGGAAGTGATCGAGAACTTCAGCGATCCGCGCCTCGAGCATCTCGACCGCTCCGTCGAGGAGCTCGAGCTTTCCGTTCGCTCTTACAATTGCCTGAAGAACGCGAACATTCAGAGCCTTCGCGAGCTGGTGCAGAAGACCGAAGGTGAGATGCTCAAGACGAAAAATTTCGGCCGCAAGTCCCTCAACGAGATCAAAGACATTCTCGTCAAGATGGGCCTTTCGCTCGGAATGAAGTTCGACGAGCACGGCCGCATCATCTGGCCGCCGCTGCCGAGCCAAACAGCTCCCCCGGCGCCGGAAGAGACAACCACTTTCTAAGGACCCATTAAAATGCGACACCTCGTATCAGGAAGCAAACTCGGTAAGCAGCCAGCGCACCGCCGGGCGGTGTTGCGCAACTTGGTGACCAACGTCATCGAGCGCGAACGCATCACCACCACCATCGCCCGGGCGCGTGCGGCGCGTCCGCTCGTGGAAAAAATGATCACCCTCGGCAAGCGCGACACGCTCCACGCGCGCCGCCAGGCCGCGGCATTTCTCCAAACCACGGACGCCACGAAGAAGCTCTTCGCGGTGATCGCGCCGCGCTTCTCCGACCGTCCCGGAGGTTACACGCGCATTGTTCGCGTCGGCTGGCGCATCGGCGACGGCGCCGAACTGGCCATCCTCGAACTCATCGGCTCCGAATTGAAAAAGAAGGAAAAGAAAACCAAAAAGGAAAAACTCCAGGAAGCCCCTGAAGCTGAGGCAAAAGCATCCACTTAGCAGTGGCACAGGCTTTAGCCTGTGCGCCTTTTAACGTAAAACTTTATTTGTCATTTCGAGGAGCGACTGCGACGAGCCTGCCTGCCGCAGGCGTTCTGCGTTTCTGCAAACTCTGCGCGCCGTTCGTGTCCGGCGAACAGTTCCGTGCGAATGGCAGGGGGAGCTTCCCAGACCTAGCCCGTCGTCTTGGCCTTTGCCGGCGGTGTTTTTTTCGAAAGCGAACGAATATAGTTGACCATGTTCCAGATTCCTTCCGGTTTCTGGCGGTCTCCTTCGCTGGGCATATCGCCTTTGCCTTTCTGGATGATGTAAAACAGCTCGCCGTCGGTCATATCCTTCAACGCCGCGGCGTCGCGATAATCCTTCAGCGTTAATTTCATATCCGCGGCCAGATCGCCCTTTCCCGAACCATCCGCGCCGTGGCACATGGCGCAGTCGTAGCCGTACATCTGCTTTCCTTCCGCGATCGACGCTGCAGTGGGCTTGACCGGATTTGCCTGCTTCGCCACGTCCGGAGGAATTACGAATGCAGCTGCGGAGGCGGATTTATCGGTTTGCGCCGCGGGCTTTTCGGTTTGTTGCGCGGGACTGGCTGCCTGACTGGGTTTGCTTGCGTGTTGCGGCAAGCCTGCGATTCCGAAAAGCACAAGGGCCGAAAGAGTTGCAACGTCTTTCCGCATGGCGAACTCCTGGATGGTAATGTGGCGCTATTCTACTCCCACCCGTCAAGCGCGCATAGCTCTAGGCCCGGCGTTCGGATTCTGCACCTCGTTTTTTGTGCGCCGCAACCCACAGCCACGCTGAAATCTGCGCGAACGTTCCGGCGGCCGTGTCGAGCAGCACGTCGCCGAATTCCACGCCGCGCCCGGGAACGAAAGACTGATGTAGTTCGTCCACGCAGGCATACGCAAAAACGATCAGAATCGCGGCGAGCGCCCAGGTAATTCTGAATCCCGGCCGCCCGTTCCGAATTGTGCGCAGCAATAGCAGGCCGAAGACAAAATACTCGAAAAGGTGAGCGCATTTGCGTATGAAATCGTGGGCGTGCGTCAGAAAACGAAAGGATGCGTGAGGAAATAAAAGTCGCAGAATCGGGAAAATGATGCGCGAAGTGTGTGCGCCCGTGAACCAGTGCGTCGAGAAAATCCAGATCAAGCCGGCCCATGCGAATACGGGCCATTGGCGCGCCAGCCAGCGCAGCTTACTCAAGGCGGTAATTCGGAGCTTCGCGCGTGATGATCACGTCGTGCACGTGGCTTTCGCGCAGACCTGCCGAAGTGATGCGGATAAATTTTGCGCGCTCCTGCAACTCCCGAATGCTCCCCGCTCCGCAATAGCCCATGCCGCTCCGCAGCCCGCCGACAAGTTGCTCGACAAGCCCGGAAAGAGGGCCTTTATAGGGCACTTGTCCCTCGATTCCTTCCGGCAC
>DATGJE010000086.1:0-3745 GCA_035295305.1 Candidatus Acidiferrales bacterium
GAGCAACGTCGCGATATTGGCCGTCCAGACGCCGAGAGCCGGCGTCACAGAACCTTGCTCAGCGAGATGGACGCCAGTGACAAACAGCAGATAGTAGGCGCAAATTAACAGCACGGTAAGTATGAAGCCTGCGGCGCGGCCCCCGCGGCGCGGGCGAACTCCCACCGGCACGCCGAGAAGAGCAAATAGCAGGCACGCACTGGGAAAAGCGAAACGTTCCTGCAATTCGATGCGCGCGTCCAGCCAACCAGGTCCTTTGATATTGAGCAATTCGCGGACCGAACGCTCTCTGTCGGAAAGTTTTCGCGGGCCTTGAGAAGCCGCCTCGGCGTTTTCGAGCGAGACGTCCATCGACTGAGCCGCGGACGTAGAAAGATTGTAGCGCTCAGGGTCTTTCGGGTTGAACTCGTGAGTCGAAAGATCGTCGAAGTGCAGTGTAAGCTTGTCCTGCTGCGGATCGGCGGCTACAATGGCGTCCTTTGCGAACGTCACCTTCGAGCCCGCAGAGGAACTCGAGTCCGCCAGGAAAACGCCGCGCCAGCGTGTGCCGGAAGCGCCGACGTCTTGCACGTAAAGAACCACGTGCGGGAATCGCTCGTCGAAGATTCGCGGCTGCACAGCGTAAGAAGCCTGCGAAGTACGAAGGCGAGTCTCAAGGGACCGCAGCGTTCGCAGCGAACGCGGGCCGAGCCACAGAGTGATGGAGAAAGCAAGAATGGTGGCCGTCAGAGCGATAGCGCCGATCGGGACGAGCAAGCGTCGAAGGCTGACGCCGCTCGCATTCAGCGCCACGATTTCGCTGTCCGCCGACAAACGGCCCAAACCAATGAGAACTCCTACCAGCATGGACATGGGCAGCGTGAAAATCAGAACCGGCGGGAGCGAGGCGAGGAAAAGCAGCGCCGTTTCGCCCGCCGTTCCGGCATGCTGGACGATCAGCGCCATGAGCTGTACAAGCTGCGGCACGAAAAAAACAAAAGTAAAAACGGCGAGACCCAGCAACGCGTGGGAAGCGACTTCGCGGCAGACGTATCGGTCGAGGATGCGCATGGCAGCGCGGTGTCATTCTAGCACGATGCCGCAGGAGTCGTCGGAGAGTCGTAGAGCATGAGCCGTGTGCATTTGGTTCTTCTGTGGCACATGCACCAGCCGCAATACCGGGACCCCGCAACGAAGAAATACATCCTGCCGTGGACGCGTCTGCATGCGTTGAAGGATTATTGGGGAATGGTGCGGACGCTCGCCGAGTTTCCGCGCGTCCACGCCACATTCAATGTGGTTCCTTCGCTCGCCCAGCAGATCGAAGAGTACGCGAGCGGAAATTGTGACGATCCGTGGTTCCGCGCGGCGTTCAAGTCTGCCGCTGAACTCACGCCGGCCGACAAGCGCGAAATTCTGCATCGCGCGTTTCAGTTGAATCATGAGCACCTGATGAGCCGATGGCCGCGATTTGTTGAGCTATTTGAATGGGCGCAAAAATCGGGCGAGCGCGCCGCTGCGCAATTCAGCTCGCGGGATTGGCGGGATTTGCAATTGCTCTCGCAGCTTGCGTGGATGGACGAAGAATATCTGGCGCGTGACCCGATCGTTTCCGCGCTCGCAGCGAAGGGCGCGGATTACACCGAGGCGGACAAGGAAGCGCTCCGTGAAAAACAGGCTGATTTAGTTGCGCGTGTATTGCCGGAGTACCGCGCCGCCGCTGAACGCGGGCAAATCGAAATCTCGACTACGCCGTTCTACCATCCGATTCTGCCGCTGCTCTGCGATTCGCAAATAGCGCGCGTCGCGAATCCCTATACCCCGGCGCTCGTCCCTCCGTTCCGTTTTGCCGAAGACGCGCAGGAGCAACTGCTTCGCGCGCGCCGGTATCACCAACACATTTTCGGGCGGCAGCCGTCGGGCCTGTGGCCTTCGGAAGGTTCCGTTTCCGACGAAACTCTGGACATCGCCGCGGAACTGGGCTTCCGCTGGTTCGCCACCGACGAAGGCATTCTTGGACGAACGCGGAACATCGGATTCTGGCGCGATGGCGCAGGCTTTCCGGAGAACGCGCACGAATTGTATTCGCCGTGGAAATTCAAGATTCGCGGCAGGGAAATCCATGGCTTCTTTCGAGACCACTATTTGTCCGATTTAATCGGTTTCGTTTATTCGCGCATGGATGCCTCGGCCGCCGCCGATGATTTTCACCGCCGGTTGCGCCTGATCGGCGAGCGGACGCACGGCGCGAAGCCCGCCACGGTCTCGGTGATTCTGGATGGCGAAAACGCCTGGGAATATTATCCCGGCAGCGGAAGGGAATTTTTGAGGCAGCTCTACAAACGCATTGACGATGACCCGGAGATTCGTGCGTTGACCGCCACCGAAGCCATTGCGGAGGCGGGCGAAATCGGCACGCTCGAAGGGATTTTCCCCGGTTCGTGGATCGATGCGAATTTCAATATTTGGATTGGAGACGCGGAGGACATTCGCGCGTGGGAACTGCTGCGCGACGCGCGCGAACTGTATGCAAGGGTTCAAGCAGCCGGCAAGGAAGGCACGCCAGATGCCGTACGCGCCGAGGATCTTCCCGTTGCGTATGAGGCGTTGCTCGCCGCCGAGGGAAGCGATTGGTGCTGGTGGTACGGCCCCGAACACAGTTCGGCAAACGATCAAGAGTTCGATGAATTATACCGGAAGCATTTGGTGCAGGTTTATTCAGCGCTGGGACGGGAAGCGCCCGAAGCGTTGGCGCATCCGATCAAGAGAATTCTGTTGCGCTCGCGTCCCGTGCCGCCAACGGACTGGCTCGCGGTGGAGGTGGATGGTCGCGTGACTTCGTATTTTGAATGGCTCGGAGCGGGATATTACTCCGCGCAACGGCAAGACGGGACCATGCACGGGGAAGTGCATTGCATCGGTGAGATATTCTACGGATTCAGCGCGGACTCGTTTTATCTCCGCGTAGACTCGTTGCGAGAGCCTTTCGAACAGCTCGGCGATTGCGAGTTTCGATTTGTCTTCGAGGACCAGTCGGAGATGAAGCTTGTGGCCCGCGTGCACAACGGCAACGTGGCAAGCTTGTCCGCTGAACGAAAGGGAACAGTGTTGGAGGACGCGCCACGGAAAATCACGGTTGCCATGGGTAAAATCATCGAACTGGGCGCGGCGAAGGACTTATTTTTGCTGGCCGGACAGAAAACGCTGCGTTTCAGCGTCTCGCTCTGGCGTAACGGATTGCCCGTAGATGTAGTACCTCCCGAGGGGTTCATTGAAGTGTCGCTTGGCGCCGATTTCTACGCATGGTCCCCGCAATAGCGTGCTCCTTTCTGCTTGTATAATATTGTACTAAGTAAATACGTAGTTGACATGATTATGCGACCGCGCAATAGTGTGCCCGCAACTCTCAGTGGACTAGAGCTTCGATAGCTAAAATCCTGCGACAGTGAAGCGACTGCAGTTTTTCCGGCTGCGACGTATTTCGTCGGCCTGCGAAGGCCCGGGGAGAATCGTGCGGCTCGGCTGTGCTCTGGGCGCATGCGCGCTGGCCGTTTTGGGAATTAGCATTTTGAAGACTCCTCCGGGGCATGCCGGCGTTGTGCGATACCGCTCCGCCCGAGCCGTCCTTTCCGCGCTTCCGAAGCAACAACTTGCCAATACTCTTGCGAATCTGCCATGGGCGTTTGAGCCGAATGTCGGCCAAGCGGACGCGGAAGTGAAATTCATTGCGCGCGCCAACGATGCAACGGTCTTTCTGACGCGGCGC
>DATGJE010000087.1:0-2055 GCA_035295305.1 Candidatus Acidiferrales bacterium
CAACTCGGTCCTCTTTAGAAGCAGCGGGAGTATGGTTCGCGCAGCTGGCGGATTGTAGCAGTCTGGACTCCGATTTTTCTGATTCCAAAACTCAGGGCTTTCGTAGGGAGCCATCCATGATCGTTCCACAAGGCATACGAAACCGTTCTTGCCCTTGACCGCCGTTTCGTAGCCGTGGCGTCCGAGGACCAAAATCTCGGCGTCGCTGGAAATGGACTCCGGAGCCGCAGTGCGCGCCAGAGCGATTTCGGCATTGCGGTCGGGGATCAGGTACTGTTCCAGCGGAGCCATCGTTGGATACGGCCCTTTGGCGTTCTGCGCTTGCGCTGTCGAGGCCGCGCTCAACACGACGACGAGCGCGAAGCTTGCTAATGCGGTCGCCCTGATGATCTTGGGGTTCATTTATTCTCTCCTGAAATGCGGGAATTTGCCCCACGCAGCTTCCGAACGAAACAAATTCCCCGGTTCACGCTGACGAGAATCAAAACGTCACTCTCACGCTTTTGCTGCTGTTGCTTGCTGCGGGCGCATCTGCTTCATGAACTCGCGCAT
The DNA here is from genome assembly GCA_035295305.1 of Candidatus Acidiferrales bacterium. Lineage (GTDB taxonomy): Bacteria > Acidobacteriota > Terriglobia > Acidiferrales > UBA7541 > DAHUXN01. The sequence goes on from DATGJE010000087.1 coordinate 553, forward strand.
CGCGGCCACATGTCCCGGTGAGCGAGTCTCGATCCAGCTTTCGTAACGCTGTGCTGCCTTCTCGATATTCGCCGCGAATCCTTTATTCGCGAAACGCTCTCGAGCCTGAGGCAGGGCCGGTTTGATGCGCTCCCACACCCCGAAAAACTCGCCGCTGGTCTCAAAGAAAAGACCGTCGTGGAGCAGGCCGTAGTTCAGCAACGCGCAGGCCTGGTCCCAATAGCTGACCACCATGATGTAGTTCGTGCCGCCTTCGCTCATCGGCGCGGCAACGCGCATAGCCTCCTCAAAAGTCTCCGCAAAATAGTTCTTGAAGAACCAATCGCGCGCCTGTCGGAGCCGCGGTTCGCGGCGCAACTCGTAGACTTGCAAGTGAAGCTGCGCTTGTTCATGCGTCGGTTTCGTTTCCATGATTCTTATCTCCTTTTTCGCTGGTTTCTCTCGAATCCACTGCCTGGCCTGAAATCGTCATACAAAACTCTCACCGCGTGAATTGCGCTCTCGAAGATGCGTCCGTTCTGGCCCGGGTTGTTTGCTCTTGCGGCCCTCTGCATACGCGGCAAAACTAGGCAGAAATGGAACCGGGTCCCGTTCCCGCCAACGCCGCCGCACTTCCATCAGAACTTCTTCGCGGTTCGCCGCCATTTTCTCTACGACGGCATTCGGGGCGCCGGTTTCCTCGTGTCGCGTCCCCCAAATCAGCAAATCCAAAACCACGGGCGCCAGATCGATTCCCTTCTCCGTCAACCGGTAATTCACTTTTCGTCCGTCGCTCTTTTCCGGTTCCGCCGTGATGATCCCCGCCGCGGCGAGCTTGTGCAGGCGGTCCGCCAAAATGTTCGTCGCGATTTTCTCGTCCGATTCCTGAAATTGTTTGAACGTGTGGAAAGCGCGCACCATCATGTCGCGAATGATCAGCAACGACCAGCGATCTCCCAGCGCTTCGAGCGATATGCTCACCGGGCAGCCGGACCGCTGTTGCGACTTGGGCTTCCCCCTCTTCACGGCCGCACACTATCAAATATCGCTTGCACAGTGCAAGTGATCTTTTACTTTACGCGATTCGCCGGCAAGCGACGGCTATCGTGCTTTTTTGGAAGGCAATGCGGAGAGACAAAAAAAACGCCCGTCCTGATGTGTGCCAGGACGGGCGTGAGTTGCCAACTAAACTACCGGCTACTACTTGGCGCCGAAGTGATAGACGATTCCGACCGAAAAGCGCTCGGCATTTTGCGTCGCGCCGTTTGACCGGAAGCCGAAATACTCGAACTGCGGCCGCAGACTGATGCTGCCGCTGCTCGACAGCCCGATGTCCGATCCGCCGCCAAAGCTAAATGCGAACGGGTTGGTTGAGGCGCCGAGCGCCGACAGATGCGCCCCGCCAAAAAGCGCCTGACCAAATGGCGTGAAGCGACTGTTCCCGCGAAACGAAATCCTCGGCCCGAATGTGTAGGTCGAAGCGGTAAGTCCCACGCCACTTGGAGAACCGTGGTAGACGCCGAA
>DATGJE010000088.1:0-4846 GCA_035295305.1 Candidatus Acidiferrales bacterium
TTCCCCTCCGACGCGGAATCGTTCCACGCGCAGCAATGGCCCGCGGAGCCGCGCAAAACTCAAATCCATTGAGGTGAACAATCACCGCCGACTACATTCATCTTCTTTACGACTACAACACCTGGGCAAATCATCGCGTTCTCGACGCTTGCGCCCCGCTCAGCGCTGCACAGCTCACGCAGAATCTGAACTCCAGCTTTCCGTCTGTCCGCGATACGTTCGGGCACATCATGTTAGCGGAGTGGTTGTGGCTCGAACGTTGGCAGGGGCGCTCGCCTGGTTTTCCCACTGAGAATTTCTCTGATCTCGCTTCCCTTCGCTCACGCTGGCAAAAAATCGAATCGGACCTGTCCGCGTTCGTCCAGCGTCTGACCTCTTCTGATCTCGATCGCATCGTCGAGTACAAAAACACGAAAGGCCGTGCCTTCTCGAATCCTATGTGGCAAATGCTTCAGCATCTCGTAAATCATGGAACATATCATCGCGGCCAAGTCACCACCATGCTGCGCCAGCTCGGCGCCACTCCCGTCGCCACGGACATGATCGCCTTTTATCGCGAGCAATCCGGCCAGCCGCATAATTGACGCATGACGCCGCCTTCCACACGAATCGCTAACATGGAAATTATCCGCACCGTCGAATGGATGAAACAAACATCGCGCCAAGCGGAAGCAGCGGGCCGCGTGATCGCCCTCGTTCCCACCATGGGCGCATTGCATGCAGGCCATCTTTCTTTAGTGCGCGCCGCGCGCGAACGTTGTTCTCCGATTGTCGTTTCTATTTTCGTGAACCCGAAACAATTCGGGCCCTCGGAGGATTTTCAAAAGTATCCGCGCGATTTTGAAAAAGACCGCGCGCTTCTCGAAAACCTCAACGTCGATTATCTTTTTTGTCCCGAAGCGGCGGAAATCTACCCGCGCGATTTTCACACCAGCGTTCATGTCGAAGGGTTCAGCGAGAAATTCGAGGGACGCGTTCGCCCTGGCCATTTTCAGGGCGTCACCACTGTGGTTTTGAAGCTTTTTGAAATCGTCCGACCGCGCTTCGCCTATTTCGGGCGCAAAGACGCGCAACAGGCGCGCATCATTCGGCAAATGTCCGCCGATTTGAATCTGGATTCGGAAATTGTCGTCTGCCCGATCCTGCGCGAGCCCGACGGCCTCGCTATGTCTTCTCGAAACTCTTACCTGAAAAATAACGACCGTCGCGCGGCGCAAATTCTTTTTCAATCTCTCGATGCTGTTCGCCGCAAAATCGCTACAGGCACGCGCGAAGCTGGATCGCTGCTCGATGTTCTGCGCTCAACCATTGCCTCTGAACACGCCGCGAAACTCGACTACGCTGAAATCGTGGACGCCGATTCCTTCGAGCCAATGAATTTTCTTCGCGGCAATTGCCTGATCCTCATCGCCGCCCGCATCAGTTCCACGCGCCTGATCGACAACATGCTCGTCGAAGAGCACGACGGAAATTTCACGGTTTCGCTCTGACGCACGCCGAAGTTCTGGTACACTGAGGTCCCTGCCCTTGATGTCCCCAAGGAAATCCTCGTGCGAAACGTTCTTGCTGTGCCCGTTTTATCCGCTTTAATAATTTTATCCGCTGCACCGCTGTACGCTCAGAAAATCGTCCCGGCTGGAACCGCGGTGATGATTCGTCTTGAACAATCTGTTAATTCGAAAACCGCCGCCAACGAAAAAGTGAAAGCGACTGTTGCCCAGGATGTGGTAATTCACGGCAAAGTTTTGATTCCGCGCGGCTCGCCCGCCGCGGTTTACGTCATGGAGAGCGCGACGTCCGGAGAATCATCGACTCCCGCGAAACTTCTGTTGCGGCTCGACGCGGTGACCGTCGGTGGGCGCGCCTATCCAGTCTCTGCGAATCCCGCCGGCGACGATGGTAAACCGCAGCAGAAATCTGCCGACAGTGCAGCCGGCGCTGGAGGGACAAGTAGCGGGGCCGTGGGCGCTGGCGCTGATAAGCCAGCGGCGGCCGACAAAAAGGACATCAGCTTCGAGGCTGCGACGGTGCTCAGCTTTCGATTAAAGACAAGCCTGCGCGTGCACTAGCGCTCGGCAAGAAAATTGCGCGCTATTGATGTTCTGATGGCGGTTTCCGGTTGCGCCAACGCGAAGCCAGGAACTTACTGTTTCGCGATTTCCTGAAGCACTTCGGCCGCGTGGCCCTTCGCGTTCGCTTTCTCCCACACGTGCCGTATTTTCGCGTCCGGCCCAATCCAGTAAGACATGCGCACGATTCCGAGAAAGGATTTTCCGAGAAAACTTTTCATGCGCCGCGCGCCGTAGACTTCGATCGTATCGAAGCTCGTATCCGCAAGCAGCGGAAAATTCAAATTGTACTTTGCCTTGAATTTCGCCTGCTGCTCCACGGAATCCGCGCTGCATCCCAAAATCACCGCGTTCAACTTCTCGAACTTTTTCTTGGCGTCGCGAAACTCGGACGCTTCATTGGTTCAACCCGGCGTGAGCGCCTTCGGAAAAAAGAAAAGGACCACATTTTTGCCGCGGAAATCCGCAAGCGCCACTTGTTTGCCGTCATCGGCCGGTAAATTGAATTCCGGAGCCCGCTCGCCAACTTTCAGTATGTCGCTCATTTTGATTCCTAAGATTGTTGCAGCCGCCGCCTCAGAATATCGTTGATCGTTTGCGGATTCGCCCGCCCGCGGGTTTCGCGCATCACTTGTCCGACAAAGAACTTGAATACGCCTTCATTTCCCGCGCGATACTTCGCCACATTCTCCGGACTCTTGTCGAGCACTTCGCGGCAAATCTTCTCGACGCTCTCCGTATCCGTGAGCGGCGACAGCCCTTCCGATGCGATAATCTCCGCCGCGGATTTTCCCGTCTCAAACATTTTCGCAAACACACGTTTCCCAATTGCGGCCGTGATTTCGTTGCTTTCAATTGCACGCAAAAGTCCGGCGAGCGCTTGGGGTTTTATCGGCGCCTCAGAAATATCTTTTGCTGCATCATTTAGCCGCCGCAGCAACTCTGTTCGAATCCAGTTCGCAGCGGTTTTCGGCGTCGCGCCGGCGTGAATCACCGCTTCAAAATAATCCGCAAGCTCCACGGTCGCGGTCAAAACCCCCGCATCGGACGCTGTATCTGTGATTCCATACTGAGTCAGAAATCGCGCCCGCTTCGCTTTGGGCAGCTCCGGCATCGCGCGCTGAATTTCTTCTTTCCAGCTTTCCGCAATGCGCACGGGCAATAAATCTGGCTCCGGGAAGTAACGATAATCGTGCGCGAATTCCTTGGAGCGCATCGATTCGGTGCGTCCCGCCGCCACGTTCCACAGCCGCGTCTCCTGCGCGACCGTCTCGCCCGCTTCGAGAGCTGCAATCTGCCGCTCGATTTCGTATTCGAGCGCGTGCTGCAAATAGCGAAACGAATTCAGGTTTTTCACTTCCACCTTCGTACCGAATTTCTCCACGCCGCCACGACGCACGCTCACATTTGCGTCGCATCGCAGCGAGCCTTCCTCCATGTTGCAATCGCTGACCGCCGCGTATTCCAGCAGCTGCTTCAAGTGCGTAAGATATCCGTATGCTTCTACCGACGAGCGCAAATCCGGTTCGCCGACGATTTCGATCAACGGCACACCGGCGCGATTGAAATCGATGTGGCTGTAGCGATCTGCGTCGGCGAATCCTTCGTGGAGATTCTTTGCGGCGTCTTCTTCCATGTGTACGCGCGTAATGCCAATTCGTCTCCCCTCAATTTCCAGCCAGCCGCCGGTTGCCAGCGGCAACTCGAATTGCGAAATCTGGTAGCCCTTCGCCAAGTCGGGATAAAAATAATTTTTCCGTGCGAACCGCGAACGCTCCTGCACCGCGCAATGCAAAGCCAGAGCCGCGCGCGTCGCCAATTCCAGCGCCCGCTTGTTCAGCACTGGCAACGCCCCTGGCAATCCGAGGCACACAGGGCAAGTATTGGCGTTCGCCGGATCGCCAAATCGTGTGGAGCACGCGCAGAATGCCTTCGTCGCGGTCGCGAGTTGCACGTGCACTTCGAGGCCGATCACGCTCTCGTAATTTGCGCGCACCTCAGCCGGAATGTGCCGCGCGCCTTCCACGGTTGCCGCCACCGTTCGTGTCGAGGTCCGTTCCATCAGAATGCTCAGAATTATATCATCCCGCGTGCGCAGTCTTTGCCCGCCCAGATTTCGTCAGATTCATTCCAAGAATGTAGAGGAATATTGGCTCTGGCCGACGGCAAGCAAAATCTACGGGAAAAGACCGCGCACAACAGTTGCGTCCGCGACGCGGCCAACGGCCAAAATGTACGCGGCCGTGCGCATGTGGACGTGATGCTTACGCGCATTGTCGTGTACTTCGTGGAACGCGCGCTTCATCACTGTTTCGAGCTTGGCGTTCACTTCCGTTTCCGTCCAGAAGAAGTTTTGCAGGTCCTGCACCCATTCGAAGTAGCTGGTGGTGACGCCGCCTGAATTCGCCAGGATATCCGGCAGCACCATGACGCCGCGTTTCGCCAGCGCTTCGTCCGCATGAGGAGTGGTGGGACCGTTGGCCGCCTCGGCGATAATTTTCGCCTTGATTTGGTCGGCGTTGTTCAAGGTGATCACGTTTTCGAGCGCCGCGGGAATCAAAATGTCACATTTCATGGTCAGCAAATCGTCATTCGAGATGCGCGAAGTCCCCGGCATGCCCACTACGGTCCCCGAGCGTTCCTTATAGCGCGCGGCTTTGTACGGATCGATCCCGCGCGTATTGTAAACACCGCCGCGCGAATCGCTGATGGCGATTACTTTCGCCTTTTTCTCTGTGAACAGACGCGCTGCAATCGAGCCCGCGTTTCCGAATCCT
>DATGJE010000089.1:0-4634 GCA_035295305.1 Candidatus Acidiferrales bacterium
CGCAGGGAAAATGCTATGAAAACGTGGAAAAAGGTAGCTTTGATCGTCGGCGCCGCTGTAGTGCTCCTCATCATCGTGGTCGTGAGCATCAAGCAGGCGAACAAGGGTGTGGTCACCGTACAAACGGGGCAGGTGGCCAAAGAAAGCATCACCTCGCTTGTGACAGCCTCGGGAGAGATTCGCCCGCAAAACTATACGAACGTTCTTGGACAGGGCTTCGGAAAGATTACGGATATCGATGTCCAGGAAGGCGACACGGTCAAGAAGGGAGACGTTCTTCTGCGCGTCGAGAGCATACAGCCCGCAGCGGACGTTACGGCTCAACGGGCCGATATTGACTCGATGCAAGCGTCGGTGCAGTCGGCGCAATCCGCAGATGTAGCTGCGGAGGCTGATGTTCAACAGTCCGAGGCGAATCTCGAAAAGGCTCTCAACGACTGGAAACGCGGGCAAGGCTTGTATAAGGAAGGGCTGATCGCGAAGTCGGATTACGACACTTATAAATCTTCGTATGGAGCCGCCGCGGCAACGCTAGCCGCGAACAAGGCCCGCGCAAAGCAAGCGAACGACCAACTCTCGGTGGCGCGATTCAATCAAGCGCAGGCTTCGGCCACGCTCGTTCATCTGCGCGATGTCTTGAATAAGACAACCTATGAGGCCCCCATTAGCGGTATTGTCACGTTCGTCCCGGTAAAGGTCGGCGAAAATGTCGTCCCCGGTATCCAGAACGCCGAAGGCAGCTATTTGCTGACCATCGCCGACATGGCTGTGGTAAACGCGGAAGTAATGGTGGACGAGACCGATATCCCAAACATAAAGGTTGCACAATCAGCCGACGTTACGATCGACGCTTATCCAGGCCAGATCTTTAAGGGACATGTGGCGGATGTGGGAGAAGAGGCCATTCTCCGCACGTCGGGATTGGCGACGACGCAGCAGACTTCCGCGAACAGTCAAGAAGCGCGCGATTTCAAAGTGCACGTCAGACTCGACAACCCGCCCAAGCAGACGCGGCCCGGATTGTCGTGCACCGCGAAAATCCAGACGGCGCATCGCACTGACGTACTGACGATTCCAATTCAGGCGTTGGCGATGCGCTCGCACGAAGAACTGAAAGCGGACCAGGAGAAGAACAATAAGGAATCGGGAGTAACGCTGGCGGCAGCGAAACCAGCCACCAATCCGGATGGAACGCCCGCCAATGATGATGTGCAGGGTGTGTTCGTCGTGCGCGCTGGCAAGGCCGTATTTGTGCCGGTGCAAACGGGAATCACGGGCATAACGGATATCGAGGTGACCAGCGGACTGAAAGCCGGCGACGTAATTGTCACCGGAAGCTACAAGGCGCTGCGCACGTTGCGCTCGGGCACGGCGATTAAGGTGGACAACTCCACTCCAGTGATCACGGATCAATCAGCATCGTAAGCCAGCGAAATCGCAGATCTGAGCTCAAGAAATTCGAGGAGCCCTAATTTGATGGTGGTCGGTGAAGTCACATCTTCGCAATCGTTCCGCCAGGATCTGATCGATGCAGGCCTGGTGATCTGCACAGAAGACCTGTGGAAGACCTATGAAATGGGCTCCGAGCAAGTGCACGCGCTGCGCGGCGTGAACGTCGAGATTCGCAAAGGCGAATACGCCGCCATCATGGGGCCGTCGGGCTCGGGGAAATCAACACTGATGAATTTGATCGGCTGCCTGGATTCACCGTCAAAGGGAAGCTACTGGCTCGCTGGCCGCTTGGTAAGCGATCTTGACGACGACGAGCTGGCTTACATTCGTAACAAGGAAATCGGATTCGTGTTTCAAACGTTCAATCTCCTCCCGCGCGCGACGGCGCTCCACAACGTCGAACTCCCGATGATTTATAATGGCACGCCATCCGAAGAACGGCAGGACCGCGCCCGGAAAGCCCTCGCGCAAGTCGAACTCACGGAACGCATGATGCACAAACCGAATGAACTCTCCGGCGGCCAGCGGCAACGCGTCGCGATTGCGCGCGCTTTGGTGAACAATCCATCGATTCTGCTGGCCGACGAGCCAACCGGAAACCTCGATTCGCAAACGGGCGAGGAAATCATGGCTCTTTTTGCGCGGCTTCACCGCGAAGGCAATACGATCATCCTGGTGACCCACGAACCGGACATTGCGCAGCACGCCCACCGCGTCATCCGTCTCCGCGACGGCAAAGTCGAAAAAGACGAGCGCATCAAGTAGCGACGCTGGCCCTCCCACACGATCGCCTCCTGAAAGCAACCCTTCGGCGAAATCATGGCTCAGTTCTTTGTTATCGGGGCAAGAATACATTTTTGCTGGTACAGCTTGATTCGCAAAGGACGACGAATCCAATGACGACATTATCGAAGTTCAACGCAGTTTTGACAGCGCTCATTTTTATTGCCGTATCCGCGTGCGTGCAGGCGCAATCCACCCAAAAGCCTACCCCGCCAACGCAAGAGGATATGGAACAAGTAGTCGCCGAAGCTGCGCAACCAGGGCCGATTCACGCGCAGTTGATGAAACGCGCGGGAAAATACACAACTACGATGACATTCTCGGCGCCCGGGACCGAGCCGCAGGAATCGACGGGAAGCGCAACGCTGAAGCCCATCCTCGGGGGGCGTTTCCTCGAAGAAGAAAATTCCGGTGAATCGTTAGGCCAGCTGTCGGCAGGGCTGCGGCTATATGGATACAACAACGGCTCGAAACAATACGAAGCGATCTGGATTTACAACGGCTCGACGGCATTTCTTGTGCTCGACGGTTCCAGCGACGACAACGGCAAGACTGTTCGCTACACCGGCGCATTCATCGGCCCCGACGGTTCTAAGCAGACGCTCCGCGTAATCGTCGAACAGCAGGACGCAGATCATTTTGTGGTGCGGCTACTAGGAGAAGGGCCGGGAGGCGCGACTTCGACGCTCGCAACGACTTATACGCGTGTCGCCGCGCAGATTAGAAAATAATCAACGCGGTGCCGCGTTGATGGTCTTCATTAAAATTAATAGGCTGCTCAGTTGCCGGACGACAACGCCCTGATGTAGCGATAGAAAAAATCCACGCCCTGATAAAACGAAGTCTCGAGGATGCGTTCATCACGCCCGTGCGCGCGCACGTCGTCCATATCAATGAACACTCCCGAGACGCCGTACGTTGGAATTCCCGCCGCGCGCAGGCGGTAACCATCACTCGCCCCTGTATCCATCACCGGCACTACGGGAACGCCCGGCCAAACGGCCTTCACCGACTGCTCCGTAGTCTGCAGGACGTCTTTGCGCAACGGCGACGCGGGACTATTGTGCGGGGGCGCTACCGGCGTGACCTTTATCTGCGGATCGTCCAGAACCTTGACGAGCGTCTTCTCCGTTTCTTCTTGAGTGCCGCCGGGCAAGATGCGGCAGTTTACGATGGCGCGTGCGTCTTGAGGCAGGGCGTTGTTTGCATGTCCTGCATCGAGGCGAGTGGCCACACACGTGGTGCGCAGCAGCGCGTTGTAATAGGGCGACGCTGAAAGCAAATCAATCGCGACGCGATCGGGAGGATTCTTCGCGGCGCCTTCCATTTCCTTTGAAAGCGGACCGCGATCGATGATCGCCATGCGTTCGAAAAAAGTACGCGTTGTTTCGTTCAGTTGCACGGGAAATGCATATTTCGACAGGCGCACAAGGCCGTTTGCCAAGTGGTAGATCGCATTGTCGGGCACCGGCAACGAGCTGTGACCGCCCTTGTTCCGCACCTGAAGTTGAAAATCAGCGTAGATTTTCTCGCTCGTCTGGATTGACGCTAGCAGAGGCTTGCCGTTCTTGAGCTGAAAATCGCCGCCGTCCGTGTTGATGCAATATTCGGCATCGATCAGGTCGCGATGCTTTTCGAGCAGCCACGAAACCCCGTTGAAATCGCCACCCTCTTCGTCTGACGTTAGCGCGAGAATTAAGTCGCGGTCAGGCTTGTAGCCTTCCTGTTTTAAACGAATGAAATCCGTAACCAGAATCGCGTCGCCATCTTTGACATCGCTTGTGCCACGCCCGTAGAAAAAACCGTCCTTCTCGGTGAGCTTGAACGGATCGATGGACCAGTCAGCGCGATTCGCTTCCACCACGTCAAGATGCGCGAGAAACAGAATTGGCTTGCGCGCGCCACTGCCATGAATTCGCGCAACAATGTTGCCATGCCGCGCGTCCTGGCCCAGAACGACCACGTCGCTTGCCGGAAATCCTGCAGCACGCAACCGTGCCGCCATTTCGTCGGCTGCGGTGGTCATGTTGCCGATCGATTCCGTGGTGTTGGTTTCGATAAGCTGTTTGTAAATGTCGTGCGCGAGTTTGTTGATGTCGCTGCTTTGCTGTGCGCGCAGGAATGCCGCGGGCAAGAGCACAATCACGAAGACTAAAGCCAGGGTGCGAAATTTCATGACGGGTCTCCTGTTTCTGTTTTAAGAGATGGAGGCTAACAGAAGTTGCCTTGCCGCGCCAAATCTCCATGGCTGCGAGTTATCGTGTCGCTTGCATTGATTTGCTTTCGAAGCTATAGTCCCGCGCCAATCGGAGGTTGCCAGCCATGACAAAGAAGGTTCTCCTCGGCGCATTGGTGGGTGGCGTTGTCGTGTTTATCGTGGGTGCGCTCCTGCACACGGT
>DATGJE010000090.1:0-20649 GCA_035295305.1 Candidatus Acidiferrales bacterium
TGTCAGGTCAATCTAACCAACATAAGTGCAGTGAATGCGGCAAGTCGTTTGGGTCGTCAAGCGAATTGAGAGAACACGAGAAAAACTGCAAAGGCAGCAGCTCACGACAGAACAGGTAGTTTGATCCTCAGCATTCGAAAATGGGCGAGCCGGGGTCCCTCTCAGTCTTCTCTTAACGCGTTCAAGCTCATATACAAGTGAATTATCTCAAAGACGTGGGATCCCGCCTCTATTCTGACTCCAAATCGTCGGAACGCAACGAATCACTCGGTTCACCGCCACAGTTGACATTTGAATTCGTCCTCCTTTTCCTTCCTCAAGGCCCCACAACTACGCTTAGACAATGCCGGGCCTCAATGGTTCACCGTATTGCCCTGCCGATGTAATGTGCAGTTAACTGAAACGATGGATTGTGTTTACGATCGCGGCAAATCAGTCGAATTCGAAGTGGCCGGATGAAAATCCCGCTCAAGGGTTATCTCGCGGCTGCGTTGCTCTCGGTTGCTGTCCTCGCAACGGCAGTCGGCATCTGGGCGCACCGTACCCACCCGCTCGACGCCTATGTCAGACGCAAAGCGGTGAACGTGATGCGCAAAAGGTTTAAGAGTGACCTCGAGTTAGCTTCCCTGAATGTCTCAGTACTGCCGCGCTTGAGAATCGAGGGAACAGGATTAACCCTGAAGTATCGTGGAAGAACGGATGTGCCTCCGCTGATGGCGGTGCGAAAATTTGCCCTCGATCTCAGTTGGAAGGGGGAATTCTTTCTGGACGCGAACTGGCTCGGGTTGTCCAAGCGTCCGCCTCATTTCCATATTCTACGACTCGAGGGATTGCAAATAAATATTCCGCCACGCGAAGAGGCTCAACACGACAAAGCTCGGGTACGCACGAACTTCATGATTGATGAAATCACCTCTTCAAACGCAGAGCTCGATATCCTGCGAACAGATGACAAGCCCACGCTTACATTCCTTCTTCATCAACTCAATATCGTGTCGTTTCAACCGGAAAAGCCCGCGGAATTTTACGCTACTCTGACAAATCCCAGACCTGTCGGAGAAATTCAAACGCACGGCCAATTTGGACCTTGGAACGGAGATGAACCTAGCCAAGCTCCGGTGCAAGGCAACTATACATTCTCGCGGGCCGACCTCGCTACATTCAAGGGCATTTCCGGATTTCTGTCTTCCCAAGGCGTGTTCAGCGGAGTGCTCGATTATATTCAGGTCCACGGAAAAACGCAGACGCCGGATTTCGCGCTGACGACCAGCAACCATCCTGTCCCGTTAAACACCGAATTCAACGCCATTGTGGACGGAATCAATGGAAATACAATTTTGAACTCCGTCGACGCGCAGTTACTGAACTCCTCGCTATTGTGCAAAGGCGAGGTGGCGAAGATGCCCGGAGATGCCGGCCGCACGATCGTGCTGGACGTCACGGCGCAGAATGCGCGAATCGAGGATCTGTTGCGCCTTGTGGTGAAATCCGAAAAGCCGTTAATGACTGGAAATGTGAGCCTGAAGACAAAATTCGCGCTCCCGTCACGCAACGCGGACAAAGAGGATATTACCGACCGGCTCCTCTTGAATGGGAGATTTGGCTTGGGAGCAGTTCGCTTTGCGAAGAACACGGTTCAAGAAAAAGTTAATTCCCTGAGCCGGCGGGGCCGCGGAGACACGGATCCGAACGATGACGACACCGCCGTATCAAGTCTTCAGGGAAATTTTACGCTGAGAAACGGCGTAGCCAAATTCTCACAGCTAACCTTCACCGTCTCCGGAGCAAAAGTTCTGTTGCATGGCACATATGACCTGAATGCGGAGAACCTGGATTTTCGTGGGACATTAAACCTTCAAGCCAAACTCTCCCAAACCACCACGGGCGTGAAATCATTGTTTCTGAAGATGATTGACCCGCTCTTCAAATCAAAGGATGCGGGCACAGTCCTGCCCATAAAGATCACGGGCACCCGGGAGAAACCGCTGTTCAAGCTGGATATGGGCCGGGTCTTCGCAAAGAAGTAGTCGTAATCACAGGACGGCATATCCAAGCGGAATCAAACAGCGAAAGAGTCCAGCGTCTAGCGCGAGCGCATCGGAACGGCGCGCAGCAAACCGCCGTCGTATCGGTAAAAGCGTTTGTCACAATCGGCGCACCGATAGGGGCGCACGGAAAATGCGTTTAGTACGATTCGTTCGAGTAATCCAACTCGATGAGAGCGGCGGACTGCCTCGCAAAGGCAGTTAGGACAAACTCTGCGTCGGAAATGAGGAGATACTTCCATTCAAGCCCAGTTGAGTCGAGAAGGATTCCCGCAAAAAACACGAAAAGCCTAGATTTCGTTCGTTGTCATCGCGCCCACGCTCGGCTGCATTAATACAGCTCCGCTTCCGCGGACTGCCAACTCAGGTGCATAAGGTTGTTCGACGCCGGCCGCTCGAACTTGCGCTCTGGCATCCCGACTAGGGGAAATGTCCTCCGCCCCTGTGAGCTTTAGAATTTCCGCGACGCGATCGAGCCATCCAGGACTGGCACACCGCACATACATCAGCACGCCACCGTTCTGGACTCGGCTTTCGTATCGCTCGGACTCATACACAGGTACGCCGAGGTTTATCAGCGTATCCGTCAGCACGCCGGAGGCGGGAACGCTGATACGCGTCAATGAACCAAGGAAGCTTGGTATGGGTCTCTCCGTTTGCCTTCCGCTGCTACCAGTCTGCGATGCGCTCAAGAGAACTGCCATATCATTGCTCCGAACGCCGACGGCCTTCAGGCACTCCACACACTTCTGCAGGCAGGTGGAGTTCAGATAGATGCCGAATAACCCAGGGTTTTTCCCTAACATAGCAGTGTCCTTTTCCAGACGATAACCGCAGTATTCACAAATCAAAGGCTAGGGCATTTAGCGCGATTGACCAATACAGAGGATTACGGAGATTCCCACCAGATAAAACCGTATAGGCACAAAGACGCGGGAGCTGCCAAAGCTGTCTATAGCCACCCCAAGAGAAACAAAATTACGAGAATCAAGAGCACGACTCCTATCCCGCCGCTGGGATAGTAGCCCCACGACCTGCTGTGCGGCCAAGTAGGAAGACTGCCGAACATCATCATCAACAGAACGATCACCAGAATGAGCAGGAGCACTGAAATTCCGCCTTTCCGAATCGGGCAGTCTTCCCTTTCTTCGTCTTAGGCCGGCTTTCCGATCAACGCCCCCCAACCTTGGCGGTTTTATGCATACCTTTAGGCTCTTCGCTATCGCCGACACCGAAGCCACTTCTCAATGCTTGTGGATTAATCGTCTTGGAGAGTTGGGTCAGCTTTTCTTCCGTTTCCTTTTCCTCATTCAATGTCTGCTCGAGCAATGAAGAAGCTTCGTTCTCTGCCAGCAATTCCGCGAATGCATGCACCGTCCCATAGGCGGCAATCTCGTAATGCTCAACCCTTTGGGCCGACGCGATCAAGGCTGCATCTTTGACGTCTCCGTCGAAATCATCACCGAGCACTTCGGCACCTTCGGCGACAATGCCGCGCAGACCTTTGCATTTCTTACCTTTAGGGGCTTCCCCTAGGCCTTCGAGGATTTGTTCGAGCCGCTTCGCGTGCTCCTTCGTTTGCTGCAAATGCTCCACAAAGCCGCTACGAAGCTCGCTTGAGTTAGAGTTCTTAGCCATTTTCGGCAAAGCCTTGACGAGCTGTTGCTCTCCGTCGTAGAGATCTCTCAATTCGTCAACGTAAAGTTCTTTTAGGGTCTTCTGCTTCATTGGGACCTCCGAGTTAGATAGTCGGGGATTGATCGGTGATTTTTCACCACCGGGCCGAGGGGCATTTTCGAGACTAAACAGCACGCCAGCCAGCGGCAATCGAGTGAACGCTGTAGCAAGAATTAAAAATCCGGGTAGTCTGAGGAAAGCAAAGTCAGTGCACGGAAAGCCCTGGGTGACGTAATACCCGCCTTGTCAGTCTAAATTGCGTCGCTTAAGGATAATATGAACTCCACCAGTTCTCATGAGCAGCACGGCTCCTTCCCGCCCATCGTCACGGCCATCATATGCATTGCGGCTCTTTACTTTGCCCGGGCAGTCCTGGTTCCCATATCTCTGGCGATCTTGCTGTCTTTTTTATTGGCGCCGGCAGTCAGACGGTTGGAGCGATGGCACCTTGGCCGGACCGGCCCGGTCATCGTCGCGGTTGTAGGCACGATCTTGGTGCTCGTTGCGCTTGGGTGGGTGGTAGGCAAACAGGCCATCAATCTGGCGGGCGAGATCCCCCATTACAGCGACAGCATATCGAAAAAAATCGAAGCGATACGGGGTGTGAAAAATGGCGGATTAGGGAAAGCCGCATCGACCGTCAATAAGCTGGGCACAGAATTATCCCAGACGATACAAGCCCCCGCAGCGAATTCAGGTTCGGCCTCCCGAACAGCGAATGATCGGTCTGCTTTGTCATCAGCGCCAGCAAACCGTCACCCAGTCCCGGTCGAGGTAGTGGCAAGTCCGGAAAGTTCCGTCAGGTCACTGAGATCTCTTTTGGGACCGGTGCTCGGGCCGATAGCAACGATCGGCATCGTGATAGTCTTTGCAACTTTCATGCTGCTACGGCGTGAAGATCTTCGAGATCGACTGTTCACCCTCGCCGGGTTAAATCGAATACACGTAACCAGGCAGGCCTTTGGCGAAGCTGCGAATCGCGTCGTGCGCTACCTCTGGATTCAATCCCTGGTGAATCTCTCTTTCGGGGCCGTGATTGGAGTCGTACTGTACTTCATTGGCCTCCCAAACGCATTGCTGTGGGGCGTTCTTGCGGGAGTTCTCAGATTCATTCCGTACATCGGAACTCTCATTGGAGCAGCTCTTCCCATCATTCTGTCGTTTGCTCTCTTCGCGGGATGGACGCGTCCACTGCTGACTCTGGGAATATTTGTCGTGTTGGAGGTGGTTTCCGGATACTTCATTGAACCTTTGCTTTACGAAGCGCACACAGGAATTTCATCATTGGCAATTCTGGTCGCCGCTGTTTTTTGGGCTGCTTTGTGGGGTCCCGTGGGTTTGCTGCTATCGACGCCCCTGACGGTTTGTCTCGTTGTCATGGGGCATTACATTCCGCAACTGGAATTTCTTACCGTCCTTCTCGGGGACAGGAGTGTGTTGGCAACGGACGTACAGCTTTATCAGAGCTTAAGCGCCCTGGACATAGATGAGGCGCAACAGGTCATTGAGAAATGCCTCCACGAAAAATCCCTCCGCGAAGTTTACGACACCGTGTTTATACCTGTCTTGATTCTGGCGGAAAGAAGCAAACACGATGCAGCCTTCGGTGGCAATCGGAGCGCATATCTTTTCCAAGAGTTAAAGAGGATTGTTGAAGATCTCGCCGTTCGTTATACAAGGGAACACCCGCGCACGGATGCCCCCGCACAGGTCGGTCCGTCGGAACAAATTTTGTTGGCTCGATCCGCAAACGCCCCGGCAATCAGCGTCTGCTGCCTGGCCACGCGTGACGGAGGCGACGAAGTCACCGGCATGATGCTCGCTCATCTCCTGGTTCAAGCAGGGTACGATGCCCACGCCGCGGCCATGGGACCGCAACAAGACATGCTCGACGAGGTCGAGGAACAAGTTTGCGGTATCCTATACCTCTCAGCGCTTCCTCCGTTTGAAATTTCATCGATCCGAAGACTCTACAAACGCTTGCGGTCCCGGTTCCCGCAGATACGAATAGGCATTGGTCTATGGGGATATGACGGAGAGGCGGATAACATGAGGGCCCTCCTCAGAATCGTTGACTCAGATTTGATCGTGACAACGCTGGGGGATGCAATCGTGCAAATCCAACAATTTACAGAACTGGCGGCACGTTCGCGGTAAACGCCGTCGGACCGGGGTTTGCCAACCTGCCCGCGCTACGGCCTTCTCCCGTTCGTAAATACCTCTCTCTCTGGATTGAGATTCGGCATTATCGCCAATACTCTTGTTAATGGCTGTTAATGGCTCCGGCCCTGTTCTGTCGAAAAAGCAAGGAGAACACTGATGATACGGTTCGTGAAGACAATCCTACTGAGCATGTTAGCGCTGTCAATACTCGGCGTGGGAATCAGCCAGGCCGAGCAACAACGAAGCGCTCCCGAAAAGGGCACCCAGCGATACGCGGATTGGCTGAAACAGGAAGTTCGCCATCAGTTGCTGTTGCTGCCGTGGTACACGGTTTTCGACAATCTCCAATACTCGGTGAATGGATACACGGTTACCTTGAAAGGGCAAGTTGTAAATCCCTCCGTTAAATCCGACGCGGAGGCAGCCGTAAAGCACATAGAGGGCGTCGAGAAAGTGGACAACCAGATCGAAGTTCTGCCGAACAGTCCCATGGATAATCAGATTCGCTTTGCGGAGTACCGGAAAATCTATTCGCAGCCCTCGCTCCAGCGATATGGCGTGGGGAATCTGCAATCGATTCACATCATCGTCAAGAATGGCCACGTCACGCTCGAGGGTTTCGTATCCAGCGACACAGACAAGAACGTAGCGGGTCTTCAGGCGAACAGCGTCCCAAATGTGTTTTCAGTGACGAATAACCTCCAGGTCGAGCCATCGAAGTAAATCACCGCTTCGACCTGCCGCGAAACGTGCGCAGGGAGTCGCCTGACCGTCCGGCGGCTCCCCACTTCATGGCCAGCGGCTTGTAAACCCTGCCTCGCTCGCCGGACCCTTCTCGCGTATCTTACAACTCTTGTCGGCATTACGCAGTTCCCGACGCGTTCTGCACAATTAAACCTCTCCTCGGTACTGATATACTCGCATCCCATCTCGCTCAAAATTGAACTGGAAACTGGAATGATGCGGCGAACAGCGAAGCAACCAGGTGTTAAAAAATCACGAGCACCCTCACTGGTCGAAATTATTCCGCTCACGGGAATACCTGAAATCGTTCCGGGCGATGATCTCGCCAGCGTCATTGTCGACGCTGTCGCGCGCCGTTCCCTGCCCATCGAGCGCGGAAATATCTTCGTTGTCGCGCAAAAAATTGTCTCCAAGTCCGAAGGAAGAATTGTCAAGCTCGATTCGATTGCGCCTTCGAAACGCGCGGTGCGCTGGGCGGCGAGATTCAACAAAGACGCACGCGTCATTGAACTCGCGCTGCGGCAAGCCAAGCGCATTGTGCGCATGGAAAAGGGAGTGCTCATCGCGGAGACGCATCATGGATTCATTTGCGCAAATGCGGGCGTCGATACTTCGAACACCGCTAAGGGCACGGCGGTGCTGCTCCCCGAAAACCCCGACCGCTCGGCGCGGCGCTTGAAAACGAAACTTGCAAAACAATTCGGAGTTCCCGTTGCTGTCCTGATTTCCGACACGTTCGGTCGGCCCTGGCGTGAAGGCCTCGTGAACGTGGCTCTGGGCGTTGCCGGGATCGAGGCACTTGTGGATTATCGCGGCACGCGTGACGCGAACGGAAAGGCCTTGCAGGCGACAATTATCGCCGCCGCTGACGAACTTGCCTCCGCGGCGGAACTTGTCATGGGTAAGTCGAATGCGATTCCTGTCGCCGTGATTCGCGGCGTCGCTCTCCCACAACGGTTCGGAAGCGGGCACGATTTAATTCGTCCCGTGGAACGAGACCTGTTTCGATAGGTCGGCCGCATCAGAAAATCGTCGAAATTCATTCCCGCGAAGAGTCGCCTCGGCTGAACACGCAATCGTGTATGATGCGCAAGGGTTCGGCTGTTTGCGCGATTTGGTTGATTTTCAGATTGCTACTACGGATTGCCGATGCCACACACGATTGCGATTGTCGGAGGTACAGGAGCAGAAGGGTTGGGTCTGGCGGTTCGCTGGGCTCGCGCAGGGGAGTCGGTCATCATTGGCTCCCGCGACGCAGAGAAAGCTCGCGAGGCCGCTACCCAGATCGCCGCACAGACCGGAGTGACAGGCCACCTCGATGGCGCGGATAATGCCGAAGCCGTCGCAAAGGCTGGCATCGTCGTCCTCACAATTCCCTTTTCTGGCCACGCAACACTGCTTAAGAAGCTGCGCTCTTCATTTCAAGCGGGCGCTATTTTGATCGATACAACAGTTCCGTTGGCCGCAACCGTTGGGGGTCTTCCTACGCGAACATTGGGCGTTTGGCAGGGCTCGGCGGCACAGCAAGCCGCTGAAGTTGTCCCGGAAGGCGTGAGCGTTGCAGCTGCTTTCCAGAATGTCTCGGCTGGTCTGCTGAACGGTAACGGTCCGGTGGACTCGGACGTCGTCGTGTGCACGGATGACGAGCGCGCGCGTCAGGTGACTGCGGAACTTGTAGAAAAAATCCCGGGACTCCGCGCCATCAATGGAGGTCGGCTCGAAAATGCCCGCATCGTCGAGCAAATGACCGCTCTTATTCTCTCCATCAACGGGAAGTACAAAGTTCACCGCACGGGCCTGCGGTTTACCGGCCTTCCGATTCCCGCTCCTCGATGAAATCAGACGTACCAGCGCGGTCTCCCATATCTCCTATGTTGTGCTCGCGGCACCAGCGCGCCGTCGCGGAACTGGGTCGCAGGCGCATATGTACGCCACGAAGATCTTCGAGTTCATCTACATCCAATTCGAGCCGCGTGTTTCTGAGCAAGCATATTCGGGCGCCACTGCGCTCCGCCTCCGCTAGATGGAGCGCGAAGCTATTGGGCCCGAAGCGCGACGGGAAAAGGCCGGGCGGCGTACGCAGCAACGCGTTCGTGCCCGTGCCGTCCTTTGACGGAACCAGAACCGTCGCCGGCGCGCCGTCACACTTTTCATCAAACTTGCGAAAGACGGCTTCGATATCCTGCGGCTCCGCTAAAGGAAGATCAATCGGCAGCCGAAGTAGCGCCCTAACGCCCTGCGCGGCGCAATATTGCGAAGCAGCATCAACGGAATCGCTTTCCGAAATTTGCCGCGTCTCAAGGATTGTTTCCCATCCGCGTTCGCGCGCGCGCGCCAGAGCGCCGGGTTCCTTGCTGACGACAAACACGCGTTCGGCACAACGCGTTGCTGCAACTACTTCAAAAAAGTCTTCGCACATCGCTTCCGCCAGCGCCGCGCGCTCGACGGAAGAGAAATGTGGCGCCAGGCGTTTCTTTGCCTCGCGGAATTCTTTCACCGGAATCAAAATCGCTTTCATGCCGCGCCCGTGGCCTTACTTGCAAACAATTCAAGTACATCTCGCGCGAGCTGTTCCTTATCTTCCATCGTGCTCATCACCGTTTTGCGGATAATAGCTTTCATGCCTACGTCTTCAATCGCCTGCGCCTCGCCGGCGTCAATCGGATCGATCACAAACGTTGCGCAAATGTCTTGATACATGCGCGCAACGCCGCTTGCCGAGACGTCGAAACCAAGTTGCGCGAGCATGCGGTCAGACGGGCCCTTCAGAGACTTCCCGCCGACGATTGGGCATATCGCGACGACACTCTTTCTCCGCCTGCGTAGCGCGTCCCGAATCCCGGAAACCGCGAGTATCGGACCAATGCTGATCAGCGGATTGCTAGGGCAAATCACGATGGCCGCGGCACGCTCGAGCGACTCGAGTACGCCACGAGCAGAACGCGCCTGTGCAATTCCTTCGAACGAAATTCCTAAAACTACTGGCTCCGCGCGGCGCTGCACCAGATATTCCTGGAAGTTGAGCTGCCCCTCCGGCGTTTGAATCATCGTTGGCACCGGCTGATCGCTCATCGGCAGAATTTTGGCTTGCACGCCGAGCGCTTGGCGAATCGATTCCGCTGCTTCGGACAGACTCGCGCCGGAGCGCATCATCGCCGTGCGGTGGATGTGCGTTGCGAGGTCGCGATCGCCAAGATGAAACCAACTCGGACCTCCAAACCGCGCCAATTGCTCAAGCGCGTGGAAAGTCTCGTCAGCAAAGCCCCAGCCCGTTTCGGGATTGACGACGCCCGCCAATGTGTACGTCACAATGTCGAGGTCCGGCGAGATCGCGAGTCCGTGCAGTACGATGTCGTCGCCCGTATTGACGACAATCGTGAGTTCGCGCGGATCCATCACGCGGCTAAGTCCCAACAGGAACTTCGACGCTCCAACTCCGCCGGCCAAAGCTACGACTTCCATTTTTAATCCCAGTCGAACGGCGATCTATGACCGCTTCCAGCTTTAAAACGTATAACAGTCCGCTGGAACACGCAAAGTTATGCCATCTTGATTTTCAAACAGCATGGAATCGCAATATCCGAGCCACTATAACCGTCGCCGACATGGTAGGGTAAAGGACTGCGCAGCGCGCGTCTTGCTCCCTATGAATAGAAAATTGAACAGCAAAATGAGCAGCAACACGAAGACGATCACAGGCAAACTGCCATCCATCGTAATCGTTGGACGGCCCAACGTGGGCAAGTCGACGCTCTTCAATCGCCTGACCGGCACACGCCGCTCGATTGTCACCGACGAGCCCGGCATCACGCGCGACCGCATCTACGGCACGGCGGAATGGGAAGGCCGGCCTTTCGAGGTGGTCGATACGGGCGGTATCGTGCCCGAAGATAAAGCGGGCATTCCCGGAGAAATTCTTCGCCAGGCGCACGTGGCGATCAAAAATGCGACGCACGTGATCCTGGTGACGGACGCGCGCACGGGTCCCGTCCCACTCGATTTTGAATTGGCGCAACTTCTTCGCCGCGCGGGTAAGCCACCGGTAATCGTCGCCAATAAAGTCGACACGCCAAAACATATTGCCCTGGCCGCGTCTTTTTACGAATTGGGCGCGCAAGTCTTCCCGGTTTCTTGCGAGCACGGCCTTGGCATCGACGATCTTCTGGATTCGCTGACTGCGGATTTTTCCGCCGGCGCTGCGCCTGAGGCGCCGCCGGAAATCAATATCGCCATTGTGGGGAGGCCAAACGTCGGGAAATCGACACTTCTCAATCGCATGGTCGGCGAAGATCGCTCGATTGTGTCCGCCGAGCCGGGCACCACGCGCGATGCCGTTGATACCGTCGTCGAGCAGAACGGCAAAATGTACCGGTTTCTCGATACGGCGGGCATCCGCCGCAAAGGCAAAACGCGTCTCGTCGCTGAAAAGCTGAGCGTGGTGATGGCGCGGCGTCATCTCGAACGCGCCGACGTCGCGCTGCTCGTCCTCGATGGCGCGCTGGGCGTGACTTCGCACGACGCCACCATCGCCAGTTACTCGCAGCAATCCGGCAGCGCGCTGATTGTGGTCATTAATAAGTGGGACCTCGCCCTGGAAGCCGCTCAAAACCGCGCCGCCGCCGAGAAAAAAGCTAAGCCCGAACAGGGCGCTTTCAATCCCATGAAGCTGATGGGCGACTATGAAAAACTGATTCGTGAAAAGTTGAAGTTTCTCGACTATGCCCCCATCATTTTCCTCTCCGCGCTGACGGGTGAACGCACTGGCGGGCTTTTCGCTCTGATCGACAAGGTCATGGCTTCGCGCGAGCGCCGTGTCTCCACTGGCGAGTTGAATCGCTGGCTCGCCGCCGTTGATCTCGACCGCGGCACCTCGCCCTCTGGCCGCAAAATCAAGATTTATTACGTCACGCAGGCTTCCGTGGCCCCGCCGACTTTCGTGCTTTTCACCAATCAAATTCGCCGCCTGCATTTCAGTTACGAACGCTTCCTCGAAAACCAGCTCCGCAAACAATTCGACTTCACCGGAACGCCCATCCGTTTTCAGCAGCGCGTCAAACAGCGCATGCGCCGCGCGCCTCCGCGCGACAACTGAACTTCGCGAACGAAATCGCCCGTGAAATCCGCTGACCGTTCGCTTACAATCGCCCAGTTGAAAAACTCAATTGGCTGGCTTCGCATCCAATTGCCGCGGATGGTCCGCCATCTTTATTCAAGAAGAGGAGCCACACACCTTGTCTCCAAAACATGACGAACACGTTGCCTCCGAACTCAGCCGAAGGAAATTTCTCGGGTCCGCCGCCGTTCTGGGCGCGGCCTCGCTCGCCGCTCCGGCTTTCGCGCGACCACGACTCCAACAATCATCGGCAGACGTAAAACCTTTCGAGTTCGACGAAATCACGGTTGCGGAACTTCAAGACGGAATGAAGTCAGGAAAGTTCACCGCCGGCTCGCTCGCGCAAAAATATCTCGACCGCATCGCGGAGATTGACAAGCAAGGTCCCGCGATTAACGCCATCATCGAATTGAATCCGGATGCGCTCTCCATTGCCGACGCACTCGATGCCGAGCGCAAGAACAAAGGCCCACGCGGCCCGATGCACGGCATTCCTGTCCTCATCAAGGACAATATCGGAACTGCGGACCGCATGATGACCACCGCCGGTTCTCTCGCGCTTGCTGGATTCACTCCAACAAAAGATTCGGGCGTCGCGCGCCGCCTGCGCGAATCAGGTGCCGTAATTTTAGGCAAAACCAACTTGAGCGAGTGGGCTAATTTCCGTTCGAGCCATTCCTCCAGCGGATGGAGCGGCCGCGGCGGGCAAACGAACAATCCCTACGCTACCGACCGCAATCCCTGCGGCTCGAGTTCCGGCTCCGGCGCCGCCACTTCCGCCAATCTTTGCGCCGTCTCCGTGGGGACCGAGACCAATGGTTCGATCGTGTGCCCGTCTTCGCTCAACGGCCTTGTTGGCATCAAGCCAACCGTCGGACTCGTCAGCCGCGCGGGCATCATTCCCATTTCGCACACCCAGGACACCGCGGGCCCGATGTGTCGCACTGTCGCTGATGCCGCGATTTTGCTGAGCGCGATGGCAGGTGTTGATCCCGCCGATGCCGCCACCGAAGCGTCGCGCGGCAAAGCAGCCGAGGACTACACGAAATTCCTGAACCGCGACGGTTTGCGCGGCGTCCGCATCGGCGTGCTCAGAAAATTTTTTGACTCGGAAAAAGTTGATCCGCTCATCAACGCAGCGCTCGACGTTCTGAAACGCGAAGGGGCCACTCTAATCGACCCCGTCGAACTCGAGGGCATGGACAAATTGGACGGCTCTGAATTTCAGGTACTCCTCTACGAATTCAAGCACGACTTGAACGAATATCTGGCGCAATACGGCTCAAACGCGCCCGTGCACTCACTGAAAGACATCATCGATTTCAATGAAGCGCATCGCGACAAAGAAATGCCCTACTTCGGCCAGGACATCATGCTGCAAGCCGAGAAAAAAGGCCCGCTGACCGAAAAGGCATATTTGGACGCGCTCGAAAAGAATCATCGCATCACGCGCCAAGAGGGAATCGACGCCGTAATGGACAAGAATCACCTCGACGCGCTTGTCGCCCCCGGCGCCGGTCCCGCCTGGCTCACCGATCTTGTCGATGGCGATCATGATACGGGTGGAAGCTCCTCTCCCGCCGCCATCGCGGGCTATCCGAATATCAGCGTCCCCGCTGGCTTCGTTTTCGGCTTGCCCGTCGGCATTTCATTCTTCGGGCGGGCATGGAGCGAACCGACATTAATCAAAATTGCCTACGGCTTCGAGCAGGCGACTCGCTTCCGCACGCCGCCTCGTTTTCTGCGTACCGTAAGTCTTGAACGACAATCGTGAACCGTCTCGCAAAGCTCCGACGCTCGCGGCCCGGGGTTGACACCTTGCAAAATCGGCCTACCATAATCTTTAGAAGCCAGTAAGAAGAGGAACGAAACAGCTATGTCATCCGCAGCGCCAACGACGGCAATCCCGGACAAAAGCCTTTTCCGCATCGGCGAAGTCAGCCGCTTGACCGCGACAAAGGCGTTTGTCCTGCGCTATTGGGAAACCGAATTCCCCACGCTACAACCTGTGAAGAGCTCCAGCGGGCATCGCATGTACCGTCGGGAAGACATCGAAACCGTCTTCGAAATCAAACGCCTGCTCTACGACGAAGGTTTCACAATCGCTGGAGCACGCCGCCATCTGGCGGAGCAGAGTGGAATCGCCGAGCCAGGCGTTGAACCCGCTCCCGCGCCGCCTCCCGCCCGCGAGCGCGACCACGAACTTTCCCGCGCGCAGCGCAAATACCTGCTCGATCTTCGCGAAGAGCTTCTCGCCGCCTTGACCCTCCTCGAACCCCGGTGATACGCTATTTTCGCTTCCAGTCGGACGCAGGATATGTTTCGGCGTTCGCCGGCAGGAAGCTTCTGCAACGGTCGGGACGTGGCGCAGCCTGGTAGCGCGCACGCTTGGGGTGCGTGAGGTCGCTGGTTCGAATCCAGTCGTCCCGACCATTCTCTTTCTCGGTCAGCGCACACCTTGTCGGCAAATCCTTCTGGCTGCTCGCTAATTGATTTATAATTTGTTGTCTCGCTTTTATGCCGAACATTTTAGTCACGAACGATGACGGTATTTTCGCCCCAGGTCTGCGCGGCCTGACGCTGGGACTCGCAAATATCGGCAGCGTCACCGTTGTCGCTCCCTCGAGCGAGCGCAGTGCGGCGGCGCAATCGCTCACGCTTCGCAAACCGATTTTCTGCGAGCAAATTGCCGAGCGCGAATGGGCCGTCGACGGAACGCCCGCGGACGCCATGATCCTCGCGTTTCATTCTCTTTTGCCGCAGCGCCCCGATCTCGTTGTCTCCGGAATCAATCCGGGCGGCAACCTGGGTGAAAATGTCTATTATTCCGGCACGGTGGGCGCAGCGATGGAAGCGGCGATCAATCACGTTCCTGCGATTGCCGTTTCTATCGTGTACCGGGGAAAGACTTTCGATTACCAGCCGGCGGTTAAATTCATCGAACGCCTTGCGCCACTCATCTTAAAAGAAGGCTTGCCTCCGGGAGTATTGCTCAACGTCAATATTCCGCATGCGTGGAAAGGCGGCGTGCGTTTCACGCGTCAGTCACCGAAAATCACGCGCAATGTTCTGGAACGTCGCGAAGATCCGCGGGGCCGCACATATTACTGGCTACATGAACAAAAAATGTTGGAGGGAATCGATCCTGACACCGATTACGCCGCAATTATGGAAGGCGCGATTTCGATCACGCCACTTGTGCTCGACCACACGCACACCCCTTCGCTGAATCATTTGTCTCACTGGAAATCGCTGCTCGAAGAAAAATAAAACTAACCGTTCGCTCGCGCTTCCGATTTCTTCATCAAGCGCGCCTGCAACGCGGCGTTATCTGCCATCTCAATCGCGGTCCACGCCATTGCCAGCGCGCCGTCCAGCACCGCTTTGTCAGCTTCTTCCGTGATGCAGTGCGCCGTAAATTCAGGCTGATGATTCGCTGCGGGCAGCGAATTGATTCCGATCATGGGATGGATTGAGGGAATCGCATAGGAAACATTGCCCATGTCGGTGGATGCGGCCATACGCGCCATTTGCGGAGTCAGCTCGGGAAACTTTCGTCCCAGCGCCTCGGCGTTTCGCTTGTAGATCAGGCTGATTTCGTGGTCGTACCTTACATCGGCGTACGGTTTGTCGCCGCCGCGAATTTCGAGCTTTGCGCCTGTGGCAATCGCACCCGCTTCAAAGCAGCGATGAACTTTGGTGCGCACGTCGTCCAGCTCCTTGATGCTTTCAGCTCGCACCATATATTTGGCAGAAGTATGCGCGGGCACCACATTAGGCGCGTCTCCGCCGTGCGTGATGATTCCATGTACTCGATCCGTCGGTCGCAGATGTTGCCGCAACAGGCCAATGGACGTTTGCGCCACCGTCAGCGCGTCCGCGGCATTGATCCCCATCTCCGGAAATGCCGACGAGTGCGCTTCCTTGCCTGTGTAATACACGTCGAAAATGGACGCCGCGATCAGATGCGCTTCCAGCATTTCTACCGGCGCGGGATGCACCATCATCGCCGCGTGAATTCCGGCAAACCCACCGCGTTCCAGCATCACGATTTTCCCGCTTGCGTTGCCAACCTCTTCCGCCGGCGTGCCGATGACGCTCACCGTCAATCCAGCGTCATCCGCCACTTTCGCCGCGGCGATCCCCGCGCCCACGGCCATCGCCGCGATCATGTTGTGGCCGCACGCGTGACCGATTTCCGGCAGGCAGTCATACTCCGCGCAAATCGCAATGTGCAATGGCCCGCGGCCGGCGCGCGCGATGAATGCCGTCGGCACATCGCAAACTCCCCGTTGCACGTCGAATCCCGCATCCGCCAGTTCGTCCGCAAGCCATCCGCACGCCTTCTCTTCCTCGAACCCAAGCTCGGGATTCGCGTGGATTCGGTGGCTCAGATTGAGTATGTTCTTCCGCGCTTCGCGGAATCGTTCCTGCGCACCCGCTTTCGCGTCCATGTTTGATTCACCTCCGACTTATTCGTTAGATGATTCTCCGGGTGCCCCATCCTGCCTGCACTGAGCGAATCTTGCGAAGTGAGCGTTCTGTGCGAAGGGTGGGAACTCCGCGCGATGTCACTGATCTAAATCCTGTCTGTGATCCAGCCCTGCCTTGAGATCCGCGTGCAGCAGCCGGTGAAATAAATGCTCGCCCGCTTCGCGGCGCACGGAAAGGCGCCCGGCCACATAAGCGCGCGAATGCAATCCGCGCTGCACCGCTTCGCATATCCCAACATCTTCTTCCTGCACGCGATGACTGACAGCGACGCTTTGCTGATTGTATTCCTTCGCGGCGTCCCCGGTGCCCGCAAAATAAAAATCGAAAATCACCCGACAGCGGTCGATCGAAAGTGGCAACACAAGATTCGTGTCGAGATAACCTTCATACCAGTTCAACATGAAATTCGGGTACTGCCAGAAATAGAACGCGCGATTCCCTTGCCGCGTCGCCGCCGCGTCAACATCGGCATTTGCGCTCGACGTTTCCACGGGACTCGACTGCAGGCAAAAACGATCCTCGTTTTCGATTGTGTAATTCGCATAGTCGAGCACGCTGTTCAGACCCTTGTGCAGATACGGAACGTGATACCCGCCGTCGAGGAAATTATCAACGTACACTTTCCAGTTACAGTTCAGTTCGTAGCTGCGGCGCTCGAAAAAGTGCAAGGACGCAAGACGAAGCGGCGCCACGCGCTTCATCAAGCCGCCAAGAAAATCTTCAAGCGATCCGGCTTGCGCGTCCAAATTGACGAAAACAAATTTCTCCCACGTTCCCACGCGCACGGGCACCAACCCGTTCTTGCTGCGATCGAAATTACAAACGCCGTCGAAATCAGGCGTGCCTTTCAGTGTTCCGTCCGTGCCGTATGTCCACCCGTGATACGGGCAGCGAAAATTCGCCGCGTGGCCTTCGGCTTCTGTAACCACGGCCGCGGCATGGTGCCGGCACACATTATAGAAAGCCCGCAACTGACGATCGGCGCTTCGCACAATAACGATGCGCTCTCCGGCAACGTCTGCGGTGAAGAATTGCCCGGGCTCGGCGGCCTGACTGGCGCGCCCGACCGCTTGCCAATTCCGCCCAAACACGGCTTCCCTTTCGAGTTCCTCGACCTGCGGATCCACATACCACGAAGACGGGATCGTGCACGCTTCAGCAAGAGGGGAACTTGCGTTGTACGCGGCGATGATGTCGCTCATTCTTTTGCCCATTTGCCCGCCCATTATGGCTGGAAATAGCGGCGCGCGGAAGTCCGGCCAGTCTTTATCCCTGAACTCCTCCCCTGCAGTGTCACGAATATCCGCAGGAGTATCGAATTACGAACCACCAGAGCGACGTAGCCGCAGCCGGCGCCATCTTAATAGTCGGGGGTGTGCGATTTGCAACCAAAAATCACCGGCTATCCGTTGTTTTGCACCAGAATTACCTGGCACTCGATTTGCAGGGTCCTCTGCATCGTCGGTTGCGTTCTGATTCCACTCATACTGAGGGCGCAAACGCAGCCCGCTGCCAGCGATCAAAAAGCTAGGGTGAAAGTGCAGATGCGCAATGTGATATATCACTTTTCGGATTCCGTCGTCGTCCACATTGAAACGCTGAACGGCGACGTCGTCCCCACGGGTGATTACAAATTCCCCATATTTGACGACAAGAAATCCTTCAATATCGAAATCAGCTCCGGAAAAATCGCGATTAACACGGAATCGCTCGCGAATGTTCTCAACTCCTATGTTTTCGCGAGTCCGAATGCGCCGTTGAAAGATATCTCAATCACGATGGAGAACAACCGCCTGAAGATAAAAGGTAAGCTGCATACGAAAGGCGACATACCGTTTGAAACCGATGGAGTTCTGACTCCTACTCGCGACGGAAAGATCCGCTTGCACAGCGACAAAATCAAGGCGTTGCACGTTCCGGTGAAAGGATTGATGGACCTTTTCAACGTGCAGATTGCGGATTTTGTTAAAACGGGAAAAGTGCCCGGCGTTGCAACCGACCAGAACGACTTGATTCTCGATCTTTCGGAGATTTTGCCCGCGCCACATATCCGCGGCAAGGTTACGGCCATTCGATTTGAAGGCAATACTCTGGTGGAGACTTTTGGAAGTGCAGACGCCAAATCCATTAAATACCTGCGCGTCGGGAATTACATGTCATACGAAGGAAACCAGCTCCGCTTCGGCAAACTCACCATGAGTGACACGGACATGGTTCTGATCGACATGGATCCCGGCGATCCGTTGGATTTCTATCTGGATCATTACAAGGAACAGCTCGCGGCAGGTTATACAAAAATTACGCCAGGGTTCGGCCTCCGCGTGTTCGTGAAGGACTTCAATAAACTGCACCAACGTCGGCACGCCCAAAACGTCGAGGAAAAATAGAAGCGTGTCGAACCCCGGTCAAAATGCGGCCGGGGTTCGTATGACAGGTTGGCAGATCTTTCCGTGGAATCGCAGGCTAGCTTTCCATCTGCGCTTGCAGCACTTCCCCCGGCAGGCGATCCATTCTGTATATCGGAGCAGATACGCCACGGTCGCTGCTGCTCGATGCACTCATCGTTGACGACTGCATCGCGCGATGAGTGGTTGGGCGGCTCTGACTACGCTCCGCCTTAGCGAAGTGGCTGCCGTCGTCCAGCATCCTCTCGATTTGAATACCGAGCGTGCGTTCCAGTTGAAATAATTCCGCGCGCTGTTCGCGTGCGAAAAGTGTCGAAGCGACTCCGCGCTCGCCGGCCCGGCCCGTACGGCCCACGCGATGAATGAAATTCTCGGCGATTTCGGGAAGATCATAGTTGATGACGTGCGCGATGTCCTGCACGTGAATCCCGCGCGAAGCCAGATCAGTCGCCACCAGTATTCTGTAGCGTCCTTGCTGAAATCCGGTGAGCGCAGCCGTTCGCTGCGATTGCGAGCGGCCACCATGAATCATGGCCGCCGCGAAGCCTTCGCGGTTCAAATTTTTCGCCAGGCGTTCTGCGCCCCGCTTGGTTCGCGCGAAAATCAGACAGCGGCCCGTTTCCTTGGCGAGCAATCGCTGCAGAAGATCCTGCTTGCCGTCGGCGGAAACTTCGAATGCCTGCACGCGCACATTTTCGGACGGTTTGAGTGTCGAGCCAAACGCGAGCCGCACGGGATGCCGCATGTAATCATTGACCAGGTGCGCGACCGAAGCCTCGAGCGTCGCGGAAAAGCACATCGTCTGCCGCTCTTTCGGCAGCACTCCCACGATTCTGCGAATCGCTGGAAGGAACCCCATGTCCAGCATGCGATCCGCCTCATCGAGAATCAGAATTTGGAGCGTACGGAAGTGGACCAGTTTGCGGTCCAGAAAATCTTCCAATCGTCCCGGAGTGGCGACGACAAGCCGCGCTCCCCTACGCAGCGCGGTGAGCTGCGCTCCTTCGGCCAGGCCTCCGACAACAAGCGCCGCAGGCGACAGTTTCGCACCTCTCAGCGCGTTGTACTGATCCACCACCTGCATGGCCAGTTCGCGCGTCGGCACCAGAACCAGCGCCGCTATTCCCGGCGCATGCTGCTGCAGCAGCCGCTCCATAATCGGAATTAAAAACGCCAGCGTCTTGCCTGTTCCCGTCTGCGCGGTTGCAAGCACATCTTTGCCATCTAGAGCCTGCGGGATTGCCGCGGCTTGCACCGGCGTCGGAATCGAAAAATGATTTGACGCAATGCGGTCCTTCGTGTAACTGGAAATCGGTAATTCTGTAAAGCTATCCATCTTTTCTATTGCCTTCTCTACTGGTGCAATCGATTCTGTGCGCACAACCGGTCGGACACGCACGGTAATCCTGATTACCAGTGTTGGTTTGAAATTACGCTGAAAACATCGGAGAGAACTGAAGGCGGGGAATCTCAGGTTTTGCTACGTATCCGGAGCAGCCGCACAACACAACCGCGGTATTAAGCGCAGAACAACTATAACACATCCGCAGCCCGCTTTCGTTTATTTCTCCGGAGTTTCCATCAGCGGGATCCTTTCGCCGGAAGATCCGCATGCCGGCTCCATCGCTCGGCGTGCGAGCTTCCTTCACTCTGTTGCATGGCGGGTGGCCGGGACCGTGCCAGATATGTTATCGTTGAAACGCTGCACAAGGCTGTTTTTTTATCGTGTCGGGGCGTAGCGCAGCCTGGCTAGCGCGCCTGGTTCGGGACCAGGAGGTCGAAGGTTCAAATCCTTTCGCCCCGACCACTTCAATCCCGTTGAATCAACAAGTTAGCTACGCACTAGTCTGCGAAGCGCTGGCAATTTGAGTCGTTTGGGTCCAAATAGAAGCGCTTCGGCATTTGCTACTGCCTTACGCTGAGGAATCGCATGCAAATAGATTTCCCTGGTGGTCTCTGAGTTTGCGTGCCCAAGCAGAGCTTGAACGGTTCCGAGAGGCGCCTGCCG
>DATGJE010000091.1:0-4801 GCA_035295305.1 Candidatus Acidiferrales bacterium
GATTCCGTTTGTCGTGTTCAGGTCACGCAGCGCGATGCGTTCGCACCTGCGGGTTTTGAAGGCCGGAGGCGGTTCGCGCAGTGCGAGCGCGGCCAAAACGGATTTTCTTTCCGAATACCTCTTCGAATAATTTCGCAGCGCGATGATAGTCGCGAATGGGCAGCGGTTTCGGATCGCTCGAATGCAAGCGAAGGAGAATTCCCTTCTTGCCTATGATCACGTCCACATTCTGAATAGCGCGGCGGCGCTC
The DNA here is from genome assembly GCA_035295305.1 of Candidatus Acidiferrales bacterium. GTDB lineage: Bacteria > Acidobacteriota > Terriglobia > Acidiferrales > UBA7541 > DAHUXN01. The sequence goes on from DATGJE010000091.1 coordinate 251, forward strand.
TTTGTCGAGAGCGATCGCGATACGGAGTATGGAAGTGAGTGCGCGGACTTGCGCACGACGCCGTGGACCAAGCGATGAATAAAGTTTGTGCTGAGCGTCAGGGTTCGCCTTGCCGTGATAGCGGATCAAACAAGCAACGAGCAGACGGTCCGACTCCGCGAGTCCGGGAATGTGCGCGTGACGAACGATATACTCGCCGTGCTTGTGATGCGAGCTGGAATCGATGGCGTAGCCTACATCGTGCAATATGGTCGCCAGCTCGAGGGGCAACCGGAGCTCGTACGGAAGGCGGTGAACTGGAGCGAGCTGGTCAAAAAGATAACCAGCGAGGCGACGCACCTGTTCCGCGTGCGACGGCTCATAATGAAAACGCGCGGCGACGCGGCGCGCTTCGCGGAGCAGCGGCTGAAAACGTGCGGCGTACGCGCTGACGACTGCTCCGGAAAACTGCGAGGACGCGAGATCCCACAGGATCCCCTCTTTGACGCCAACTCCGGGCACCAAGAGGGAGCGCAGATGAAGCCATTGCGCGAGCGAGGCGAACACTACGGCAGCGACGCCGATGACTTCGGCGCGATCGCGGCGGAGGTGAAGCACGTCCATGCGCTCGGCGACATCGAGCCCCAAAATTCCCCATAGGCGCTCGCGAAGCAGGCGGAGGTTGATGGTCGCGATTCCAGCGATGCGCGGACCAGGAGCGATCCTGGCCAATGCCTCGGCATTCCCTCCTGACGCGACGGCGATTGCGCCGGAGAGGTTAGGCGGAGCGGGCCAGACGCTTCGGAACAGCGAAAAAACGCGATGCTGTACGCGCTCGAATTCGTCCTCGCTGAGAGCGCCGTAAATTCCCAGCGTTTCCATCAGCCGGACGCTGCCCAACGGCAAAGCGAAAATTTTCTCCGGCGTGCGCTTGCGAAGCAGGCTGATTTCCAGGCTGCCGCCGCCAAGATCAACAATGAGCCGTGGAATCAATTTGTGGCTCAATGCGCCGAGAATCGCGGAGCGCACGAGGCGCGCTTCCTCGGACGAATCAATCACTTCGAGTTCGATACCTGTTGTGCGGCGAATGCGGCGAATCAGATCGTCGCGATTGCGCGCTTCACGAGCAGCGCTGGTGGCCACCGCGCGGCAATGCTGCACACCATAACGGTCCAGCAATTGTTTGAAGCGACGAAAAGCGTGCACCGCATTGTCGATGGTCAAGCGGCTGAAGCGGCGTTTGGTGAATGCGCGATGTCCCAAGCGAACCGGCGCGCGCTCGACATCGAGAATTTGAATTTCGGCAGAAGATTTTGCTTCGGCAATGACAAGCCGAATCGCGTTGGAACCCGCATCGATGGCTGCGATTCGGACGGGGGCGGCCAAGGCTATTGCCAGAGATGGACGAGGGCGTGCGATGGCCGGTAACGGATATTCCGGATGCCCAAGTAGGATGCGATGCGTTTACGCAGGTCTGCGTTGACTGTGCGAATCGGATTCTCGCCATTCAAGGCGGCGAAGCCGTGATGCTTCGCGAGGTTGACGAATTCCTTGCGAAGCATCGTCTGATAACTGATGAAAGAATCGTAAAGGTCGTCGGAAAGATGAAGGTCGCGGCCCGCTTCCCAAAAACTGATGGCGGGTGATTTCTGAAACTCGCGCTCGAAAGCGATTTGCGGGCGGACATTTAGGAAGAAGGTTAGGTCCGGGGGCAGCGCCAATTCATAGATGCGGTGGAGATATTCATGGTCGAGACCGCGAACCACGGCACGCGCGATCAACGTGTAGTAATAACGGTCCGCGAGAACAATCATGCCCGAGCGCAGCGCGGGGAGAATGCGATTTTCGAGCTGGTCGAAAAAATCGGTGGCGTACATCAACGCAAGCGTGTAGCGGGTGACGGAATTTCTGGCGAGAAGGCTGTCGATATCTTTCGCGATCAGAAACGAACGGCGAAGGCCCATCGTCTGGACGGCGAAACCCTGCGACTCGAGCCATTCGGTGAGCAGCGCAATCTGCGTGGAACGTCCCGAGCCGTCGGTGCCTTCGAGAACAATCAGGTGGCCGCTGAGTTCGCTGCGATTCTTCGTGGGCAAGCCAGCGGAAGGGCGCAGCGGCACGCTTTCGCCAAACCATGTTTGCATGCCGGACGCCGCAGTGGTGACGAACTCCTGCATCACGTCCGGATTGCCGTCAGGTTTTACGGGCTCAGTCATAAATTTTTATAGCGTTTCAATTCAATTTGGCCGGCTACGACGTCGCGCATTTTCTGCTGCAACTGGTGCACAGGCAGAGTGCCGTCCATTAAAACGAAATTGTCCGTGGGGAGCATCTGATCGTAACGCGCGAGAGTGAGGCCTTGAAATTTTGCAAAGCTCTCAATGGGATCGAGCGAGAGGCCCAGATCCATTCCGGCTTCGTAATATTTAATTCGCGGCCGACCGCTGAGGATGCGGCGGATCGCAATTTCGAGCGGGGCGCGGAAATAAAATGTCACGTCGGGAATCACAGCGAATCGATAGAGATTTCTGAGCCACTCGATGGGGCAGCCGCGCGCGCCGTCGCGCGCGAAAGCGGTGTAAATATAGCGATCAGCAAGAACCAGATGGCCGCTGCGAAGCAACGGGAGAATTTGCCGTTCGTAGCGATCCGCAAAATCGGCTGCGTGAATGAGCGAGAAGGTCATCGGCGTCAGGAGGCGGCGCTTCTTGCCGCGACGCGTCGCCGATTTCACCAGCGGCGAAGAATTCCACTCCGTGAAATAGGTGCGGTAACCTCCGACCTCGAGCCAGCGTTTGAGCAGATGAAGCTGCGTGCTCTTGCCGGAGCCGTCGATTCCTTCCACTACGACCAACGCGCCCGAATATGGGCGCGCCGGCGGCTTGGGGCGCTTTTCCTCTGGGCGCGCGGCTGATTCAAGAGTGGTGCTTGGCGTTGCCATTTGTGAGGACAAACTCTACTAGTGTGGGCGATTCGTGTAAATACAGGATGACCGCTCCGTTAAAAGTATATCAAGTTTAGGCGAAATTTCCTGCGCACGAAATATATAAGAGACTTATGCGCAGCAGAATGGATGCGATTTTATGCCCGTGGACCGCTTATTGGCGGCCAGCGACCTGCTCGGTTGTGTCGTAAAGCGGCTGTGCTGGATGCGCCTGAGCCGGCTCGTTGGACACGGTGATCGCCAAGATGCGAATTTTGTCATTGTCCGGCAACGTGAGGGTCCTCGCGCCCGCCGGTAAATCGAGCGCGTAGGCGAACAGGTAGGAATACGCGTACGGGACGTTGGCGCCGTCGGACGTATGGTGATGCGAGGCAAACCAGGCAATGGGCGCGCGTTTGATGAAACCCGGAGTGATGCTCGCGAAATGCGGCAACGTTTCCGGATTTTTCTCCAAGTATGCGATCCGCCGTCGAATTCGTTGCGCGCGCTCGCTGGTGTCGCTCGCATCAGGCTCTGGCGGAATTGGCCTCGGCTCCATCGTGAACGAGCGGTCATACCACTGGCCAACGTAGCCGCCCCAATTCTGAATGGTGAGATCGGCGGTCTGGTCGCCGAGTTTGAATGTTGCCCGCTGGTCGCCGTCGCCAGATGCGGCGAGCAGGTAAACACGATTGAATTTTCCGGCCGGCAGTTGAATGGTTTGACCGCGCGCGATGACGGCGTCGGGCTTTCCTGTCGCTGCGGGCGCGAGCTTGAAATGAATGCCGGAGTACGCGATTTCCGACGGCAACAAGTCGGCGGGCAGTGCGTTGCCCGCAGAATCAAAGCCGCCGACGGATTTTGTGCCATCGTTGCTGGCGGCGGCGAGATCGTAGTGGAGCGGAATTGCCTGTGAGCGCGGAGGAGTTGACTGCACATGTGACGGCGTCAACTTGACTTCGTAGCTTTTGATTTCGTACGGAGCGAAATCTGCGAGCAAATCGTCTTTGGCGATCGAGGCCGGGCCGACGGGCAATTCCTGTCCGTTGATTTCGTGCGCAGCAATCACCGGAGCGGCAAACGAAACGCGAACAGCGCGCTGCGGCTTGCCGTTCATTTCAACCAAGCGCACAACTTCGTCGTCACTGTCTTCGGCTTTTTTGAAGGCCATGACGCGAACACCGTTGTCACTGACTTTTAGCAAAGAGAAAGTTTTGCCGAGCGCTCCGCGATGCTTTGCGCTCTCGAATGCAATGAGCGGAGCGTCAAGACGATACGCTTGCCAGGCAGTATCGCCATCGCGCCAGCCACCGGCATGGCTCGAAAGCCCGTAGACAAATTCGTGGTGGCCAAAATCTTGCGAACCCTGATCGCGATAGGACTGGCCTGCGTCGCTGACTCCCGGAGTGTAGATGAGCGTCAGACGCAACGTATTGTCGCTGGGCCTATCGGAGCCGGTCTTCGCGCCGGAAAGAATTGTGACGCCGAAACCGCCGCTTTGATCGGTAAGGTCGAACCAGCGATGCGAAGGCATCTCGAACATTTTTTCGTTGTCCGCAGGGCGCTCGATGGTTCCAGCGCCCCAATTGTAAGTCGCGGTTTGATTCGAAGCGGTGAGGGGGAAAGTGGCTTTCAGGGCGGCTTCGCGA
>DATGJE010000092.1:0-4613 GCA_035295305.1 Candidatus Acidiferrales bacterium
ACGTCCATTTTGGTGCGATCGAAACAGGCCAAGGCTTCTTCGGGCCGGCAGACAATTGGCTCGTTGTCGTTAAACGACGTGTTCAGCAAAACGGGGACGCCAGTCAAGTCGCCAAAGGCACGGATGAGGCGCCAGTAGAACGGATGAGTTTCACGGCTGACGGTCTGCAGCCGCGCGGTACCATCCACATGCGTTGGCGCAGGAATCACCGCGCGCTTCGACGGACGTACAGGATACGCGAAAGTCATAAACGGCGACGGATGGGTGCGTTCGAAATATTCTCCCGTGGCTTCCTCGAGAATTGAAGGAGCAAAAGGACGAAAGGTTTCGCGATGTTTGATGCGGCGGTTGAGCGTTTCCTTCATTTGAGCGCGGCGCGGATCGGCGAGGATGCTGCGGTTCCCCAAGGCACGCGGGCCCCATTCAGCGCGTCCCTGGTACCAGCCGACAATTTTCCCCTGGGCGATGTGTTTGGCTGTAGCGTGCACGAGTGCGTCTTCCTGGAGTTCGGTGACTTGAACATCTTCCGAATCCGAGCCGCGGCTCGAAACGGCTTTGCGAATATCGTCAGGCGTAAAACCGGGGCCCCAGAAGGCATGATTCATCTGAAAGCTGCGCGGTCTTCCGAGGACTTGATGGTATACGGCAAACGCGGCGCCGAGAGAGAGGCCGCCATCGCCAGCGGCAGGCTGGACGTAGATGCGCTCGAAAGGCGTGCGTTCGAGAATCTTCCCATTAGCGACGCAATTGAAAGCGACGCCACCCGCCAGGCAAAGCGTTTTCGCTTTAGTTCGCGCGTGGAGGGCATTTACGTTGGCCAATAAGATTTCTTCGAGATGCGCCTGCATGGACGCGGCCAAGTCCTTGTGGCGCTGCTCGAGGGGCTGTTCCGGCGCGCGAGTGTGGCCAAGACGCTCCTCGAGAAGGGGCGAAAAGAGGCGTCCGAGCACCGGCGTTTCGTTGGCCTTCTTCCAGGTCATTTCCGGGCCGCTCTTATGATGCGTGAAATAACGAAGATTGAGGCGGAAACCGACGGGAGCTTCGGCGCGAACGACGTCGCGGAGTTCGTCAAGATACGCGGGCGAGCCATAAGCTGCGAGGCCCATTACCTTGTATTCATCACCGAACTTCCAGAAGCCAAGATATTGCGTCATCGCGGTGTAGAACATTCCGAGCGAATGAGGAAATGCGATGGAGCCATCCACGCGAATTTGCGAGCCTTCGCCGACTCCCCACATGGTGCTGGCGAAATCACCCAAACCGTCTGCAGATAGCACGGCGGCACGGTCAAAAGGGGAGACAAAAAATGTGCTGGCCAGATGAGCTTGGTGGTGTTCGATGCGATGAAACTGCGCGCAAATGCTTTGCGGATCCAAATCGAATGCAGTGGCGAGCTCTTCTTTGATTCCGGCGAAGCGCGATAGGACTTTCACGCGTTCGAGGGCAAAGCGTGGCATGCGCAAGGCAAAACGCATTTTCGTGCCGAGGCGCGCCCACGGATTGCGTGGAATTGCGATGTGATCGACTTGAGAAAGCTTAACTCCAGCAGTTTCCAGACAGTATTGGATGGCCTTAACCGGCAGTCCCGCGGCATACTTCACGCGATTGAGGCGCTCTTCTTCGACGGCCGCAACCAGGCGACCATCCGCGACGATGGCTGCCGATGCATTCGCGTGGTACGCGTTGATTCCCAAGATAATCATGCGCCTGTCGATTCCCTCTTGCGGAAGCTCGAAAGTACCTGTTGGTGGCCCTGATTAGGATAGCGCGGAAGCGGCCTTTTTGTCCTTATCGATAGGATCGATAGGGCGTTCGGCGACGTCGGCCAAGTTTCGGCGCACCCATTCATTGAGCACAAACAAGCTCCAAGGCCGCGACCAGTTCGTGCGTCCGGCCAGGAAGTTCTGCCAGACACTCCTAACTTCCGTCTTATCGATGATATCGCCGAGGATTTGGTCACAATTTGTGAGTGCAGACCCGACGCGATCTCGCAGCGGGCCGCGCAACCAATGTTCCCAAGGCAACGTAAATGTACGTTTAGTCTGGGACGCAATCTCTTTCGGCAAGAGGTCTCCAAGTGCCTCAATCAGTAGAGCCTTGCGCACGCCATTCTTATTTTTTGCCGCTGCCGGGAGGCCGAGCGTCCATTCGACGAGCGGATGATCCAAGAATGGGACGCGAACCTCGAGCGAGTGGCGCATGCTCATGGTATCGGTGTCTCGAAGGAGCATGTTGACCAGATACGAGCGAATTTCCAGCCAGGAGACAGCAGTGAAAGGATCGAGTTGCGCGGCTTCGGCGGCCGCCGCGGTCATCCAAGCGGACCACAGGGAGCTTTCCCGACCGGTGCGATGGGCGCGAAGAAGCTGGGATGCGGTTCGTGGTGGGAAGAGCGTTCGCGTGAAGAAATAGGCGTGGGGGAGATCGGCCGGACTCGAAAACGCGCCGGCGAGCTTGAGAATTGAATCGGGATGTGACGCGTATCTGGCCGACACGCGAAAAGGGGCGGTTCCGGCCGCACGCAACGGTGATGGGAGCAGTCGCGAGAACGCCATCATACGTGCTACGCGTGGAGTGGAACTGAACGTGGAATAGCCGCCGAAAATTTCATCGCTGCCCAGGCCGGAAAGGGCGACCTTGAGGCCGGCCTGGCGCGCCGCCCAGGATACGAAATACGTGTTTATGCCGTCGGCGCTCGGTTGATCGAAAGCGTTAACGGCATCGTCGAGACGCAACTGCATTTCGTCGCCGCTCAGAAGCAACTCGGAATGGTCAGTTCCGAGAAGATCGGCCGTACGGCGAGCGAGCACGGCCTCGCTGAATTCCTGCTCCGGAAAAACCACAGTGAATGTTTTTATGCCGGAACGCTGGCGACTGGCCAAAGCGGCGAGCGCCGTGGAGTCAATACCACTACTCAAGAAAATTCCTAGAGGCACATCCGCGAGCAAATGGCAGCGGACGGAATCTTCGAGTGCCGCGCGCACTCGCGCGACCGGCGAAGCTCCCGTTGGCTCGGCAGCGTCTGAGTTGGTGGCTTCGGCGGCACTCCAATAGGCGTGGGCCCGAAACGATGCGGACGGCTGATCGCACGAAACGTAGCCGCAATGACCTGGCGGGAGGGAATAAATTCCATCGACGAGCGTCATGGGTTCGCCGACCGAACCGAAAAGCAGATAACTCGACAGAGCTTCGGTGGAGAGACGGCGCGGGATGCAATTGCTGGCGAGAAGGGCGCGCACTTCGGAGGCGAAAAAGAATTTGTTCTCTACGATGGCGTAATACAGGGGTTTGATTCCCATGCGGTCGCGCGCGAGGAAAATGCGTCGAGGGCGTCCGGCTCTGCCTTCGGGTATTTCAAGAATTGCAAACGCGAACATACCGCGCAAATGCCGCACGCAATTCTCACCCCAGGTTTCATAGGCGTGGACAATCACCTCCGTGTCGGATTGGGTGCGGAAAACGTGGCCAGCAGATTCGAGCGAGCACCGTAATTCACGAAAGTTATAGATCTCACCGTTGAAGACGACCGCGAGCGTGGAGTTTTCGTTCCAAATGGGCTGATCGCCGCCGGGGAGATCGATGATGCTGAGGCGCTGCATACCAAGGGCGGCGCCTGGAGCCATGAAGACACCATTGCCATCGGGGCCGCGATGCTCCATCGCACGCATCATGCGCTGGAGGGGTGAGGCGGCCTGATCTTGGTCTTCCGCACCGATTACACCACAGATTCCACACATAAGATTTCCCGGCTTCTACTTTAAGACTTCATCCTTTGCTACTGTACGACCAAACGGGCCATATCTGGAAGATTCAACACCGGACATTCAGGAAGAGTTGTGCAGTGTTCGCGTTGCGCGAGGCTAATTCAGCTGCTTCAGAAACGCAAGACTGCCCGTTCGAAGGCGATCCCTGAACCGGACTCGCTTAATACCGAGCCGGGGATGGGCAAACGATCCTAATACCAGCCTGAGAACACAGAAGAGCCCAAATTGAACGAAAGAGCGCGTGACCTTTCAAGAGGCCAGCACCTCGGAAATCACGTCCCTATAGATTGCTTCCATTTGGAACAGTGGCTGCTCCCACGAAAGGCCACGCACGACGCCGGGACAAGCATCACGGAACTGGCCCGCGAGAGCGTCGTCATTGAGCAACTTCTTCAAGGCGGAGGCAATTGCACGAGAATCGTGCGGAACGACCAAGCCAGATCGTCCATCGACGATGGGAGCGATGCCGCACTGATCAGTGACGATCACTGGCGTGCCGCAAGCCATGGCCTCGGCAGCGGAGTTGCCGAAATTCTCGTTTTGCGAAGGCAAGACGAAAACGTTGGCATCCCGGTATGCGGCCCATTTCGCGTCATCATAGAGAGGTCCCGTAAACAATACGTTGTCGGCAATGCCCGAAGCCACTGCAAGGGATTTTAGACGCGTCAAGTATCCATCGCGTTCCTCGGGACCAGCAAAAACGAGGAGGGAGTCTGCGGCGTGCAGCGTTTCACGACGCCAGAACGCGAACGCTTCGAGCAATACATCGGGACTCTTCTTAGAGACAAGACGCCCAAGAAAAAGAACGATTCGTGTTTGTGGTGAAATCGTCCACTTTTCGCGGAACGC
>DATGJE010000093.1:0-4048 GCA_035295305.1 Candidatus Acidiferrales bacterium
GGCGCTGATTACGGGACATCCCCTCTACTGCCCGCGTCCCGTCGTGGTAAGGATTCACGGCTCGACCTGGGGTGGTTCCATGCTCAAGCTGGAGTTCATCGGTCGCGGTATGCACATGGAATTTGTTCATCCTCAATACCAGTTGCCTATCATCACCTCTCCCATTCAAGAAATCCGGGAGTGCTTGCAGCCGAGCCAGGCCAGGATGGCTGTAGTAGCCTAATCAACGCCTCCGCCATTGACTGACCTTCACCCCCGTCCTACCATTCTCGCCAATGGCTACCCCCTCTCAACTCGTCGGCCAAACCATCTCCCACTACCGGATCGTTGAAAAGATCGGCGGCGGGGGGATGGGCGTCGTGTACAAGGCGGAGGACACCCGACTCCACCGGTACGTCGCTCTGAAGTTCTTGCCCGACGACCTCGCTAACGACAAACAGGCACTGGAACGGTTTGAGCGGGAAGCGCAAGCTGCGTCAGCGCTTGACCATCCGAATATTTGCACGGTTTTCGACTTCGGGGAGTACCAGGGCGCGCCGTTCATGGCCATGCAGTATCTCGAAGGGCAGACCCTCAAGCAGCGAATTGCAGCAAAGCCGCTGGACATCGAAACTGTGCTAGAGCTGGCAATCCAAATCGCCGACGCACTGGATGCCGCACACAGCAGGGGCATTATTCATCGGGACATCAAACCAGCAAACATTTTGTCACCACACGTGGGCAGCTCCAAGATCCTCGATTTTGGACTGGCGAAATCGCTGCGATCGCGGCCCATCGCAGAAGCTATCGCCACTGTTGGAGCGACCACAGATATTGCGCATGAGCACCTCACCAGCCCCGGCACGGCGCTTGGCACTGTTGCCTACATGTCTCCGGAGCAAATCAGAGGCAAGGAACTGGATGTGCGCACCGACCTGTTTTCCTTTGGAGCGGTGCTCTACGAAATGGCAACAGGCACTCTGCCGTTCCGCGGCGAAACCTCGGGCGCGATCTTCGATTGTGTCCTTAATCGTCCCCCCACCGCCGCCGTCCGCCTGAACCCCGAGATCCCGCCCAAGCTGGAAGAAATTATCAGCAAGGCTCTGGAGAAGGATCCCGATCTGCGATACCAGACCGCGAGCGAATTGCGCGCCGACTTGAAACGGCTGAAGCGGGACACGGAATCGGGAAAGGTAGTTACCAGCGCATCGGACCCCGCTGCGAGGGAGGCAAGTGCCAAGGTTCGCCCCAGGCGACTTTCTCTTGCGGCAGGAATAGCTGCGGTCGCAGTTGTGCTACTCGCGCTGGGTGCATTCTACGTTCAACTCCCCACTCCATCGCCAAAGATAGTAGGCTCCACCCAGCTGACGTCAGACAGTATTGGGAAGTACGGGCTAATAACGGATGGCAGCCGGTTGTACTTTGTCGAATTTTCCGATCACTTCTTCATCTCTCAAGTATCCGTTGCCGGCGGCCAGAATGCCACTATTTCGACTCCACTTTCGAATGCCATCGTGCTCGATGCCGCTCCTGACAGCTCGCAACTTGTGCTGGCGGAGTCGCATTTCGGTCAACTGGATACTCCCCTATGGTTCCAGCCGCTCCCCGCAGGCTCCCCACGGCAGATCGACGTCACTGCCCATGATGCCACTTGGCTGCCCGATGGCCGGCTGGTGTTCGCAAAGGGGACGGACTTGTTTCTTGCTGATCATGACGGCGGCAACGCGAAAAAGCTGCTCACTGCTCCTGGCCCTGCCGGCGGAGTCCGCCTCTCGCCGGACGGCTCACGCATCCGATTCACTGTTGCGGCTTCAATAGACGGTGTGTCATCGCTGTGGGAAGCGCGGGCGGACGGGATGAATCCACATCCACTGTTGCCCCACTGGAACGATCCTCCCCAGGAATGCTGCGGTAGTTGGACGCCCGACGGCAAGTACTTCATTTTCCAGAGCACTCACAACGGGCTTTCCAGCATCTGGGCCTTGGCCGACAAACATCCATTTTGGCGCAAGGTGTCCCGCGATCCTCTGCAACTAACAACAGGGCCTCTTAATTTCGGGAGTCCAGTGCCGAGTCGTGATGGCAAAAAATTGTTTGTACAGGGATGGCAGCCGCGCGGAGAAATGGTGCGCTATGATGCCAAATCCGGGAGCTTCGTGCCTTTCCTCCCGGGCATCGCCGCCGGCCAAGTGGACTTCTCGCGCGATGGCCAATGGCTCGCCTATGTCACCTGGAATGATGGCACCCTGTGGCGATGCAAATTGGACGGAAGCGAGCGCCTGCAATTAACCTACTCTCCGCTGCAGGTCACCGTGCCACACTGGTCGCCGGATGGTAGACAGATCGCATTCAGTGCTGCCAAGCCAGGCGAACCGAACAGAATCTACATCATCTCTGCCGACGGCGGTCGGCCCGAGCAGCTGTCGGGTGGAAGAAGTGATCTAGATCCAACCTGGTCAAAAGATGGCAACGCGCTCATGTTCGGCGTTGTCCCGAGTGTCGATGATCCAGGCTCGGAGAAGATCATGCTGCTGGATCTGAAAACGCGCGCCGCCAAGCAGGTACCGGGATCACAGGGGATCTGCTGTCCACGCTGGTCTCCGGACGGCCGTTATGTGGTAGCTCTCACTGGCGATAATCAGAAACTCATGCTGTTTGACCAGTCCACACAACAATGGCGCGTGCTGGCAGACAAGATGGGAACATTGGGGTACATGACTTGGTCGGGAGACAGTAAGTACATTGGCTTTGATACTTCATTTACGCCCGACCCCGGATTTTTTCGCGTGCGGGTGGCCGACGGACGGATTACACAGATGATGGGTCTAAAAAACATCCATCGCTTATTCCCGCAATGGGGCGAATGGAGTGGAATGACACCAGACGGGTCGCCCTTAGTCGTCCGCGATACTAGCACGCAGGAGATCTACGCGCTCGACTGGCAGCTGCCGTAGGATCTGCGAGTAGGCTTGTACCACTGATCCCGACATCCCCCTCCTGAAGCAGGCCAAGGCGGACGCAAAGCTGAATAAAGCTCACCCGTAATAGCTTGAACTTAACCTAGCGGACGGCCACGACGAGGTTCCACGTATCGGACATTGCTGGCATTCGAGGGGCGATTTTGAGCGTAATCGAGATTTTTCATCAACTATTCGCAGTCCGCCCGGCCTATTCCTCATCCTTCACCCGGACCTCTTTCATTTCCTTGATTTCCGAGATCACGATTGCATGAGTTCCGGTTCGCTCAAACACAATCCCGCTCGCCCGCACGTACTTGCCGACAAACGGCATGAGTACCTGCCGTTGATCCGTATCGGGCATCTTGGCAGAGATGGGGAAATACAGCCGATCATCTTTCGTCAGAATAACGAGCGGCGAGCCACCCTTCAGGCAATCCCGTACGCACTTGCTGCCCATACTCGTCGCATGGTTATCAAGATTTTGAATTGGGCAGGCAACATCCCGAACCAGCCCTTCTATCGTTTCATTGGAAACATTCGCCCGGGCACCGGCCATGTCCGTGGTCTGTGGAGAGTGAGACGCCGCCAAGAGGATCCCGCAGCACGCAAGCAAGCCAAGCTTCAACGGTCGGATCATCAGTCTCTCCTTTTCATTGCGCATTACTTTTTCCGCAGGGTTATGCGTTTGTTGAAGCGTCTAATCATTGCACCATTGGGACATGGTACGGATTCAATCTCTGTTATCAGGCGATTGCACAAGTTTGCGCCGTTTATTTCGCCCCATTTGCCTGACACTGTCGACCTCATCCGACAGCATGGCGTGCTAGGTCAAGCCTTGACTATTACACCTCACCATCCCCAATTAGGCGGTCTTCGCCACGGCGGTCGTTCTCGGGTGCTCGTAAGCCCCAATCTGCTGCATCATTGCCAGTTGGTCCCAATTGTCCCAGCCCACGACAATTTTCCCATCTCGAATGCGAACCATACTCATTCCGGTGATTCGGACAGGTTTGCCGCTGGCAGGAATTCCAAGATGATTGCCCGTGTGGGTCATCGTTGCAGACCAGCGCAGTACCACTTGGTCACGCGCTCCGAAGGCGTCCTCGACC
>DATGJE010000094.1:0-3692 GCA_035295305.1 Candidatus Acidiferrales bacterium
TCGTTCGGCATGATTTTGCTCGCCATTGTCGCGGGCCAGCCGCGCGAACTCGGCCTGGTCGAGTTGATCAAGCTTTTCATCGAGCATCGCGTCGAAGTGGTGCGCCGCCGCACCCAGTACGATTTGCGCAAAGCCGAAGAGCGCGAACACATTTTGGTCGGCTTCAAGATCGCCCTCGATCATCTCGACGAAATCATCAAGCTCATCCGCCGCAGCAAGTCGCCGAAGGAAGCCAAAGAAGCGTTGATGGCCATGGATGTTCGCGGCGCGCACCAGCCATACGAAGACACGCGCCGCAGTGCGGCCGCGGGCTTCACCGATCGCCAGGCTCAGGCGATTTTGGATTTGCAACTCCATCGCCTGACACAAATGGAACGGGAGAAAATCCTCACGGAGTTGAAGGAAATTCAGGCGCGCATCGCTGAGCTGAAGGAAATTCTCGCGAGCGACAAGAAGCTGCGCGCCGTGATCGTCGCGGAGCTAAAAGAAATCGCGAAAGACTATGGCGACGAGCGCCGCACCCAAATCGTCGATCGCGTCGAGGAAATCAAGCTTGAAGATCTAATTAAAGATGAAGAGATGGCCATCACCGTGAGCCATGCGGGCTACGTGAAACGCACGCCGGTCGACGTCTATCGCCACCAGTCGCGCGGCGGCAAAGGCCGCATTGGCGCGAAGACGCGCGAGGAGGATTTCGTCGAGCATTTGTTCGTCGCGTCGACGCATACCTATATTTTGCTGTTCACCTCGAAAGGACGGATTTACTGGTTGAAGGTTTACGAAATTCCGGAAGCTGCGGCGGCCACGCGCGGCAAGGCCATCAATAATCTCGTTCATTTTCAAGAGGGCGAAAAATTAACCGCCGTTGTGGCGTCGCGGAATTTAGAAGAAGAAGGCCGCTACGTTTTTCTGGCGACGAAACAAGGTACGGTGAAGAAAACCGGCCTCGCGGAATTTTCGAATCCCCGGCCCAGCGGCATTATCGCCATTAATCTGGAGCCAAACGACGAACTAATTGGCGCAAAGCTCACCGACGGTAAGCAGATGATTTTCCTTGCCAGCCACGAGGGTCAGGCGATTCTGTTCCGCGAAACGGAAGTGCGCGCGATGGGCCGCCAGGCTGGCGGCGTCAACGGAATGGACCTTGCCAAAGGCGACTATGTGGTTTCGATGGACGCGGCTCAGCCCGACTTTGAAATCATCAAGAAAGAATTCAAGAAGGAGACACAAAATCTCGACGAACTCGAAAGCGACCAGATTCGCGAATCGCTCACGTCGCTGATGCTCACCGTCGCCGAAAAAGGCTACGGCAAGCGGACTCCGCTTGCGGAATATCGCGTCACGTCGCGCGGCGGCAAAGGGGTCATCAATTTGAAAACCACGGAGCGCAACGGTTCTGTCGTCGCCGCGTTGCAGGTGAAGGAAGACTCCGACGTGATGATTATCACGGGACAAGGAAAAGTCATCCGCGTTCACTCGGCAGAAATTCGTGAAGCCGGCCGTTCCACACAGGGTGTTCGCCTGCTGCGCCTCGACGAAGGCGACCGCATCGCCGCCGCCGCTTCCATTCTGGAAGAGGAAGCCGCCGTCGCGCCACCGGGCGAAAGTTCGTAGCAAGGGAGGGAGCAAGTCATGACAACGAAACTCAGTTACGTGATCGAATTCGTCGCGGATATGGACCGCACAGTGAAATTTTACCGTGATGTTGTCGGTCTGCCTTTGAAATTCCAGTCGCCGGGTTGGAGCGAATTTGCCACCGGCGAAACATCTCTCGGTTTGCATCCTGCTTCAAAGAAAAATCCTGCCGGCAAACTGGAAATGGGATTCAACGTGCCGGACATTCAGAAGTTCCACGACGAGATGCGCGCAAAGGGCGTTATATTTTCGATGTCGCCGAAGAAGCAGGATTTCGGCGGGACGCTAGCGCAATTCGTCGATTCCGAAGGCGCGCACGTCAGTGTCAGCGCGGCGTGAATGCGATCCTGCTTCGGGACAGGCCCCGCGCCACGGGAAGTTACTCCGTTGGCGGGGCGAGGTAGTAACCGGGGCGGGTGCGGATTTTCAAGTTTGGCTGCGTTACGCGCACTTCGATGTTGTGATAGCCGTAACGTTCGTTGCCGGGCGGATTATAAGCAATCAGATATTCGCCGTGAAGATCGTTGCCAATTTCGTTCATCGCTTTTTCGATCGAGCGATCTCTAAATGTCCCCATGTGCAGGGCGCCTGTTCCCTGGCTCGCGATCGCCAGCGAATTCTTGCCTAGGGCATTTGCGCCGTGCTGCACAAGCCAGACAATCAGCGGCAGCAGGTCTGCGCCGTTTCCGCCCATCTGCTCATTCACCACAGAAGGCGTTTGCGCCGTACCTGGCGGAGGGGGCTCTGGGTACGTTCCCGTGGGGCTCACTTCGATCTGTTTCGCGGGTTCGTGTTTCTTTCGAAACTCTGCCGCCGTGGTGCTCAACCCGATCGTGTAAATGGAAATGTTGGCAAGCTGCGCGCGTCGCAGGACCAGGCCGAGTTTCGCTTCGCTCCCGCTGTCATTTTTTTCGCCCATCACCACGATGATACGGCGCCGCTCGGGGGGTTCCTTCTCCAGAAGACCTTCGGCGCGGTCCATCGCGTCAAAAAGGCGCGCGCCATCAAGCCCAGCTTTAATGTGGCGAATTGCATCCAGCACGCGATCGGAATCGGTGGTCATCGGGCGCAGCAAGTCCACTTCGTTGTTGTAACCGATCACCGCGGCTTCGCCGGTGCCTGCCATCACCATCTGCGTGAAAATAATTCCTGCTTTGCTAATTTCCGGCAGCAGTGGCTCAACGCGCGGGCTGGTTTCCAGAACGAGAACGATGGAGAGCGGGTCGCCGCCCTGATCGAAGTGGGTGATTTGTTGCGGGACTCCATCATCAAAAATCTGGAAGTCTTTTTGCGTAAGATTGAGCACAGGCTGGCCGGAGCTGTTGGAAACGGCTACAGGAAGCGTGACGAGTTTCACGTGAATTATAACTGTTGGCTGCTTCTGTTGCGGATGCGCGCCCGGTTTCACCTGAATCGGTCCGGCTGGCTGCCCTTGGCCAAAGGCAGGCAATGCAATTGCAATCAATACGCCCAGCAAAACAATCGCGAGGGAACCGGGTTGGGCGCTGCGTCTCATACTCCTACTGTATCTGATTCCCATGCGCAGGTCGACGTTGCACGGTTCGGAAGCGGCATCAGAGTCGCGCCGTTGGCAGAGGTAGGAGAGCTGTTCAAGAACTGCCAGCGCGAACATCACTTCAGTAGCGAGAAACCTGGCAAGAACTTATATGCATTCAAATGGAACAGAATTAAAATGCTGCTTCGAACTTTTGCGCGAGGAGACTGAATGACTTCGAGAAAACACAAGCCATCGCCGAAGCTGATGTACCAGGATCCGGCATTCATGGAGAGCCCGGCAGCCCGACCGATGCGAATGATGGCGGAGTATTTCGATCCGCTGACGCGGCTGCGGCGGGAACACATCGGCGACACGATTGTGATGTTCGGCTCCGCGCGAATTCTGCCGCACGATCGCGCCGTGGCGAAGTTGAAGCGCCTGCAAAGCAACAAGACCCGCAGAAAGGATCCCACGCACCGGGCGGAGGTTCGCGCGGCGAAGGCGAATCTGGAGATGTCTCGCTACTACGAAGAGGCGCGGGAACTGGCGCGGAGAATCA
>DATGJE010000095.1:0-3627 GCA_035295305.1 Candidatus Acidiferrales bacterium
GGCTGAATGTCACCCTGCTGGTTCACCGACCCCGTCACGGCCATATCCTGACGGATCGGCGCGCCGGCCAGCGCCGATAACATCGCGTAAATTTCAGTCGAGCTCGCGCTATCGCCATCCACGCCCGAATACGATTGCTCGAAGCACACGCTCGCCGCCAGCGACAGCGGTTTATCCTGCGCAAACATTCGCCGCAAATAGCCCGAGATAATATGCATGCCTTTGTCGTGCAGCCGTCCGCTTAAATTCGACTCGCGCTCAATATTAATGACCCCCGATTTCCCCATCGCCACAGACGCTGTGATCCGCACCGGCTTGCCAAATGCGTATCCGCCCAGTTCGAGCACGCTCAATCCGTTTACCTGGCCCGTGCGCGCGCCCTCCACATCAATCAGCAGTAATCCTTTTTCGATCATCTCCTGAATTTTCATCTCGATCAGGTTGTGCCGCTCGATTTTCGCTTCCAGCGACTCCTTCACATGCGCCGCGGTCACCAACTCCTTCTTTTCTTCTCGCGCCACATAACTTGATTCCCGCGCTACGTCGGCAATGTCGAAAAATCTCGCTGTCACTTTTCCGCGCCGGCCCGCCTGCCGCACGCCGTGCTCCATCAGCGCCGCCATAGCCTCACGGTCAAAGGGCAGCAACGCTTCATCGTCGCAAAGTTTTCTCAACCGCCCGCAATAATGGGCGATCACTTGTTCACTCCACTTCATTTCCTCATCGAATTCCACGCGTACCTTGAAAATCTTTTTGAAATCATCTTCGAAGTTGTAAAGCAGCTCGTACATTTCGCGGTCGCCAATCAAAATAATTTTCACACGAACTTCGATCGGCTCAGGCTTCATCGCCGCCGTACTAAATGGAAAAAACACGTCCACCGGCTGGATTTCGAGTTTGCTGTGATTCAGCGTGCGCTTCAGTGTGCGCCACACCCCCGGCTCGGTCAGTGTGTCCAGCGCATACATAATCAGAAAGCCGCCGTCTGCGCGCAGCAGCGAACCGCCGCGCAAATCCATGAAGTCCGAACTCCATCCCCCGCGCGCATCGTAGCTCCGGTGAATTGTCCCGAACAAATTCGCGTACGTCGGGATGGTCTCGAAAATCACAGGGCATCCTTCCTGCTCCCCATGCGCCAGAATCACGTTCACTCCATACACGCGAAACGGATCGCGATCCGAACGATCCAGCCGTAAACTCCCGCCGCCCTCCGAGGGAGGTTGCTCGTCCTCGCCCTCGCGCTCCTTAAACGGATCGAGGTTGTCGAGAATGTGGTGCCGCACTTCTTCCAAATATTCCGCCACGTGCGAGTCCGCATATTTTTCCTTCAGCTCCTCGATCACGCCATCCACTAGCACCGACGCCGCTTCCTGTTCGAGGTAGCTCATCTCGCTCGCCAGTTCTCGTGAGAGCGTCAGCGTTTTCCGGTAAACCACCGTGAACTCTTGCCGGAACTGATCGTATTTCCTCTCCAAATCCTCCGCCGCAGTCGTTTCGATTTTCCCTTCCTGCACCAGCTTCGGAATCTCCTCGATGGGCACCATGGCTCCTTCGAGTACCGGAAAAATTTCCGGCAACGCCACGGCGCCCACTTGCATTCGCCCCAGCGCGAACTGCTCTCGCGCAATCCGTCGAGTGAAATCGTCCATCAATTCCTTCTCGCGCTGCGTGTAACGGTCCACGATTCGCGATTTCTGCCGTTGGAAAGGTTCCCCCTCGAACACTTGCGGAATCCTTCGCCGCAGAAATTCGATCCCTGATTCCATTTCCTTGCGGAACGCATTCGCCTGTCCCGGGGGCAGCGTCAGCAGCCGCGGCCTGTCCTGATTCTTAAAATTATTTACGTAGCACCGGTCTGGCGAAAGCTGGATTTTCGGCCCGATCCCTTCGATCATTCGGACGATCATTCCGCCGCGACTTGTCCCGGTCAGCCCGCAGACGAACGCGTTGTAGCCCTGCGCCGTCATTTCCACGCCCATCCGCAATGCCCGCAGCGCACGTTCCTGTCCAATCTCCCCGCCAATCGGCGGCGCTTCGTTCGACGTCGAATAGGGCACGGTCGCGGGATCGCATCTCCAGCGCAATTGCTCGGGACTAAGTTCTTTCACCGATAAAATCTTGGGCTTCATTTTTGTTTTCCAACTTCACCGGTACGAACGGCGGCCTACTCTAGCACGCCTCTGCGCAAGGTCCCACCTCAACGCATCACGCCGTTTCCTCGCCACGGACTGGGCCAGCATACAAATCAAGCACACTCGCGGCCAGCGCCACCACGATCGGCCCCAATACGATTCCCAGCAAGCCAAACACGGCCATTCCCCCGATCACAGCGATGAAAACCACCAGTCCGCTCAACCGCGCGCGCCCGCTCATGAACCACGGCCGCAGGACATTGTCCACAACTCCCGCTACAACCGTCAGTAGAATGGCTAGGAAAATCGCACCACCCCAATGCCCCGTGACAATTAAATCGATCATCGCCGGAATCCAGATCACCAGGTCTCCGACCGCCGGCAATAACGAGAAAAACGCTATTGCCACGCCCCAGAATACCGGTGCCGTAATTCCAACAATCGCAAATCCAATTCCTCCAGCCAGTCCGTGGATCACTGCCGCCACCAGACTCGATGTCACGCTCGCAAAAATCAGGTCGCGCGATTTGCCCAGCATTTCTTCGCGTGACGCTCGCTCGAAAGGCAGCACCTGCCGCAGTCGGGCCATCAATTCATCGCTGTCGCGGAAAAGATAGAACATCGCCAAGATCGTCACTACCAAATCAAACGCGAAAATCGCCAGGTTCCGCAGCACGACGCCGATCTGAGATGCCAGATATGTCGCGACGGTCTCAATCGCGCGATGCAACAATTGCGACAGACTCTCCGGTGTCTGGCCCGGCACGTGTGCTCCCAGCCACGCCCACCAGCGGTCCACCCACGCGAATCCTCCGCGATTGATTTCCTGTTGCACCGACCCCGCCGCTTGCAGTCCCTGATGAATAAACGCAAAGCCAACGCCCATCGCCGGCGCAATCAGCAGCAACGTTACGAGTATCGTGCATGCTGCCGCCGCCCAGGTCCTTCCCCAATCCCGCTCAAGCCGCTTATTCAATGGATGGAAAACAACCACCAACACGGCCGCCCAGCACAGCGGCACAAGGAACGGCTCGAACACCAGAAATACAAAATACGCGATCAGCGCGATGAACCCATAGAACAGCACCGCGCCCAGCCGTTTCTGCGCTATTGTTTTTCCCGCCAAGTCTGTCGCGCTCCCGCTCTACATCACCGTGGATGCGGTGCAACCCGCTAACCGAACAGCATCCATAGTTTCCTTTTCAGTCTTTGTCAACTCCGGCCAAGAAAATTGTTGGCGAATCGGCACTGAGATCTCTTCGCTCGAAGCTCGATGCAGTCTGAAAACGCAAGGTGAAGTGCGTCGAGTCAACACCTCGGCATTACCGTGAAATCCTGATATTCGTAGAGCTGGATGCGAATCGATTCCACAATTAGAATTGTCGCTATCCAAACAGCATGGGCAACGGCCGTAAATATCTCCATTCCTTCTTGATATTCAGTGGGTTAAGTACATTGGCGGCTATGGACTCCGGTTTGGGCATATTTGTGCTCT
>DATGJE010000096.1:0-4318 GCA_035295305.1 Candidatus Acidiferrales bacterium
AACGATCGAACTGGTGCGGAAACTCGGCGCGAAGGTAGTCAGCTCTGCCGACTTGGTACAGAAGTTTGAGGCAGCGTGGACGCCCGAGCAATTTGAATCGCACAAACTGGCCGGGCGAATCGTGGATCGCGTGACGCAAGACGCTTTCGCGCGCGCGGGATCGTTTGTGCGCGAGAATAAATCGCTGACGGAGTTCGAGTTGTCGCAGTGGATGGCTGCGCAGTTCCGCGCGAATTCGGTTGTGGCCGATTCGGTGCCCAACGTTTCAGTCGGCGCGCACGCGGGAGATCCGCATTACGAACCCAGATCCGTGGGAAGTTTCCCGATCCGCAAAGGCGATTTGATGCTGCTCGACGTGTGGGGCAAAATCGATCGTCCCGGCAGCGTTTTTTACGACATTACATGGATGGGATACCTCGGCGAATCCGTGCCCGCGAAATTTGCGAAGATTTTCCATATTGTGCGGCAGGCTCGCGACGCGGCCATCGAATTCGTAAAGCAGTCCGTTTCCTCTGGGCGCACGACGTACGGATGGGAAGTGGATCGGGCGGCGCGCGAAGTGATTCGCAAAGCCGGCTACGGCAAATTTTTCACGCACCGCACAGGCCACAGCATCGGGCAGGACGTTCACGGCAACGGCGCGAACATGGACGGTCTGGAAACGCGCGACGACCGCCGCATCGTGCCGCATACGTGCTTTTCGATTGAGCCGGGAATTTATTTGCCCGAGTTCGGCGTGCGCTCGGAAGTAAATGTTTATGTGGGCGACGGCGAAGCCAGCGTCACGGGCCCGATGCAAGAGGAAATCATCCCAATACTCGAATAAGTTTCCGTGGGCGCCGCGAGCTTGGAGTCTGCTTGTCGCAGTACCGCCGAAATGTCCGAAACGAATGCCACTTCTGATTCCGGCGCTGTTTCGCCTCTGGCCTATGCCGCAATCATTGCGGCGTGGCTTGTTCCGGGGCTCGGCTATCTCTTATTGAAACGATGGGGACGCGCCGCTGTTATTTTCTTCTGCGTTGGCGGCTTGGCTGTCGCGGGTTATGCCATGCGCGGTCAGGTCTATTTGATGCGTGGCGGAGACATGTTCCGATTCATGGGCTATCTCGCCGAAATTGGCTCGGGCACTTTCTATTTTCTCGCGCGGCCTTTTGGACAGCACGGTGCGGATACGGCGCTCGTTACGGGAGTTTACGGCACGCGCTTCCTGGCAATAGCCGGTCTGCTGAATTTTCTGTGCGTGCTCGACGTGTGGGGCATCGCGCGTCCGGGAAAAGGCTAAAGAGTCTGTGTGGCAACTTGCGTTTTTCGTCATGGCACGGTTTTTTACACTGACGCGGGAAGTGCAACCGTGCCGTAACTGACGAAAAATCAACCCGGCTTTCGCGTCGTTTGCATCCCGACGTTGTTGGTCGGGAAGCCGCTGAGGGCATGATTCCGATGTTCTCACTCAGACTCTAAAGCCTGCCAGAGGGTCGCTGGTACGCCCTGCGTTTTTGTTTCGTCTCTGTAGGGGCCGATCGGACTCATCGGGACGCGCCGCGAGAACGCGCGGCGTCCTTTCTCTCAAGGAGCAAGAAAAATTGCATCTGGGCCATTTCCCAGCAATGCTTCTCTGCGCAGGCCTGATTTCGGCGGCGTTTGCGGCGCTCTCGCAGCCCATGGCTGAAAAGCGCTTCAGCCGCGCCCTGCTTTACTTCGCCCTCTTCGTCGTAATTTCCGTCGCCATCGGCTGGCTGATGTACCCCTTCTCACATTAAATCCGCGCTTCGTTTGACGCTCCACGCGCTCAATGCTAAATTGAAATCACGCAGCCGAGGTAGCTCAGTTGGTAGAGCAGCCGATTCGTAATCGGCAGGTCGACGGTTCAAATCCGCCCCTCGGCTCCATCTCTGGAGGCTGGACGCCCGAATCTAGGGGCCAGAAAAGCGACGACCAGAGCGGGATTCCCCCACCCACAGCTGGACTTCCACGCACAAGCCGCTCCCAGCAGGATGGCCCGCCAGCACCAGTGCAATTCCGGTGCGATTTGCGCGCTTTGTCAATGATGATTCAGCGAGCTTCGCCAGTTGGGGCCTTGGCCACAGCAGCGCCCTTCTTGCGCGGCAGCGGCAGTATCATCGACACACGCTGGCAATACTCGCGGTAAGCCTCGCCGTAGAAGCGCACCAGATCGTGCTCCTCGAACTGAATGGCTACAAGAATGTAGCCCGTGGTCATGATCGAGAAGAACAGGTGACCCATGGTCATCCGCGGGGCGCTCCAAAAAGCGATCAAAAATCCGAGATAAAGGGGATGCCGGACGACCTTGTAGAGCGCGGGGGTCTTGAACGCGGGCGGTTCCAGCGTTGTCCCTTTGAAATAATGGAAGACCTGGCTCACGCCGAAAAGCTCGAAGTGGTCAATTAGCCAGGTGGAAAGCAACAGCAAGCCCCAGCCAACAAAGAACCCCGCCTGCAGGATGACTTTCAGAGTGGGGTTCTCCACATCCCAGACGACGCCGGGGATCGGCTGCCACTGCCATACCAGAAGCGCCAGCACCGCGGTGGAAAACAGCACGTAGGTGCTGCGCTCCACTGTCCACGGCACAATTTTCGTCCAGGCGCGCTTGAACCACCGGCGAGCCATGATGCTGTGTTGCAGGGCGAAGGCGGAAAGCAGAAGGGCGTCAATAATGAAGGCGGTCGCCAGCGACGCCGGCGCGGCGTGCGGCGCGTCCATGGTCCACACGAACCATATCGCCCAAAGGAAAACACAGAGAAAAACTAAATAGCATACGATCCCGTACAGCAGAGCAAGTAGTCGCGTCATCACCTCTCCTCCTGGGTATAGGTTTGGAGCCCAAGGGTAATCCAGCGGGCGGTAAGCTAATCCCCGCAGCCGTATAAAGTCAATATTCGATTTTTCCCGGCCTACTGTTTCACTTTGTGGGCGGGCGACCCAGGCTCTGGACTAGCTTCTTGGGTGGCCCTATGTTCGGCTTTTGAGGCGGGTGGAGCAGCCTTAACGCGCTGAACGATTTTGGCTCTGTTTCGGGGTGCCGCATGCTTCGGTTTTTGAATCGTGCGGGGTTAGAGTTCGAGTTTGCGGCAATGATAAGGGATCGCGACCTGTCTCGCGGCGGGTGACTAGTTCTGGGTGTGGCTCATGCCCGCCTTCTGGGCGTGGGGCTTGCTCTGACAACTGATTTCTTTGCGCGCAAGACCTGTCAAGTAAATAAACTTTATTCTATATTACCTTTTTGAGCAACCAAACTGACAGGTGTGTCTAGTATAAGCCCTAGGCCCCCCTCAAGTCACCAATTATTCAATGTTCATCGCGCTTAGGGCGCGTGAAACACTTTCACTTCGCATCGGCACTAACTGCGGGTAGCGGCAATTGGCATGTCTCTATCCCAGCGCACTAAATACAGCGCGAGCAGGATCACGCAGCCTGCAACGGGAACCCACAGACCCGCGCGCAAGTTGCCGAACTTGTTTGAAACGTAGCCGACTAGCCACGGCAGCGTCGCGCCACCGAGGCCGCCCAGCGCGAACATTCCACCGACGAAGCGCGAAGCCGATCCTTCGAAGCGCCGCGACAGTTCCGCGATGGTGATGGGGAAAACCGCGGCCAGGCCAAGTCCCGCAAGTCCCACTCCCGCGGTCAGCGCCGGCAGATTCCTGGAAATCAGCACGACGCACGTGCCCAGAGTCGCAAGCACAAGTCCCGAGCGAGCCAGCGGAATTTCCCGGACGCGTCGCAAAAAAAGAGGCGCGAGCGCGCGTCCCACCAACAGGCCGCCCCAGAAAAAAGACGGCACCACCACCCATCCGATTCCTGCGCCCGCATGAATGCGGCGTCCAAACGTGGCGACCCAGCCGCTAACGGCGCCCTCCGTGCCCACGTACAGAAAAAACAAAACGCCCAGGATGGCGAGCACGCGCGCTCGAACGCGTGGTGCATTAGGCAGCGCGTCCGTTCGAGCAACATCGCGCCGCTCGACAATCGTCGCGAGTGGGCTGGCAAATATCAGCGAAAACAGGAAAACGGCGCCGCCCAGAAGCAAGATCATGGCTGGCAGTCTGTGAATTTTTACGAACCACGTCGCGATGAACGGAAAACACACAGCGCCGACGCACCACGCCAGATTCAAAGTGTTGAGCGCAGCGGCGCGGCGATGCGGACTCGACTCGGCAACCAGCAGATTCGTTGTGGGGATCGTTAAGCCCAAACCGAGTCCGAATAAGGTGACGGAGATCAGCCCGACAATCCACGTGACGAAGCCGAGCGCGGCGACGCCGATGCCCATCAACCCAAATCCCGCCACGAGCGAAGG
>DATGJE010000097.1:0-2475 GCA_035295305.1 Candidatus Acidiferrales bacterium
GCGCACGCCACGCCGAAAGAGAAAGCGCTGCTCCGCAAAGCGCATCAAACGCTTCGGCGCGTGACCAATGATTTCGAGGCGCGCTGGCACTTCAACTCCTCCATCGCGCTGATCATGGAGCTGGTCAACGAAATGCAAGCGCAAGAGCCGCTCGACGAAGGCGCGAATCCCGCCGTCGCCAAAAATGTGATCGAGCTCCTGGTTTTGATGCTTGCGCCGATGGCGCCCCACATCAGCGAAGAGCTCTGGGAAATCCTGGGGCATTCAGGCGGACTTGCGCGAACCGAATGGCCAAAGTTCCGCGAAGATCTTGCCAAAGAAGAGCAGTTTGAGGTGATAATCCAGATTAACGGGCGCGTGCGCGGCAAGATTTTGGTCGACGACAGCATCGGCGAAGATGAGCTTGTAGACCGGGCCATCCACGATCCGCGCATCGCACAGTTGCTGCTGGGAAAGAAAATCATAAAGACGATTGTCGTGCCGCGGAAGCTCGTGAACATCGTCGTGCAGTAGCCGTTTTGCGCGGAAGAGTCCGCAACTAAGGAGTATTCGCATGGCAAATTCCGCGGCAGCTCCGGAGCAGCAGCCGCCATCGCCGGCAAGCGAGGCGAAAAGCGAGGGCATTGGATTGAGCACGCGCGGCGGGATTGTCGTCTTGGACTTCGGCGGTCAGTACACGCAACTGATCGCGCGGCGGATTCGCGAGCAGGAAATCTTCTCCGCGATTTTGCCCTGCAATGCTTCTCTCGACGAAATCAAGCGCCTCCAACCCAGCGGCATCGTCCTCTCCGGCGGCCCCAGTTCTGTATATGACGTGGACGCGCCTGCGTGCGATGCGAAAGTTCTGGGTCTCGGCGTTCCCGTGCTCGGAATCTGCTATGGCATGCAATGGATGGCGCGAACGCTCGGCGGCAACGTGGTCAAGGCCGATCGCCGCGAGTATGGCCCCGCAACGCTCGACCGCGAAAAAGATTCCGCGCTCTTCCGCGGACTTCCCCAACATTTGAAAGTGTGGAACAGTCACGGTGATCATGTCGCCGGCTTGCCCGACGGATTCGAAACCACAGGCCGCACCGACAACGCTGTCGCCGCCATCGAAGACCGGTCGCGGCATCTTTACGGCGTCGAGTTTCACCCTGAAGTGCTGCACACGGAGCGCGGCACGGAAGTTTTGCGAAATTTCGTGTTCGACGTATGCGGAGCAAAAAAGAATTGGGATCGCGCGTCGTTTATTTCGGAAACGGTCGAGGCCATTCGCAAGCGTGTGGGCAACGCGCATGCGTTGTGCGCGCTGAGCGGTGGTGTTGACTCCGCGGTTGCGGCGGCGCTGGTGCATCGCGCGATTGGCGACCGGCTGATAAATGTCTTCGTCGACACAGGTTTGCTGCGGCAAAACGAATTCGTCGAAACGCTGGAGTTGCTGCGCGACAGGCTTGGCCTCAACGTCACGGGCGTCAATGCGTCGGAGCGATTCCTCGCGCGCCTGAAAGGTGTGACGGATCCCGAAGACAAACGCAAACGCATTGGAGCGGAATTCATCGCCGTCTTTGCGGAAGAGTCGCGGCGCCTGGCTGCCGAGACCGGCGGAACAGCCATGCGTTTTCTGGTTCAAGGAACTTTGTATCCCGATGTAATCGAATCGGTATCGGTCAAAGGCCCGTCGGCCACGATCAAGACGCATCACAATGTTGGCGGATTGCCCAAGGATTTGCCGTTCGAACTAATCGAGCCGTTGCGCGACCTCTTCAAAGACGAAGTGCGCATGATCGGAAGGGAACTCGGCCTGCCGGAAGAGATATTGTCGAAGCACCCGTTTCCCGGGCCTGGCTTGGCCGTGCGCCTGCTTGGCGAAATCACGCCGGAGAGGCTTGAGATTCTCCGTGGCGCTGACGCTATTGTTGTCCAGGAGATTCGTCGCGGAGGTATTTACGACAAGGTTTGGCAGGCGTTTGCGGTTTTGCTCCCCGTGCGCAGTGTCGGTGTGATGGGGGACTTCCGGACTTACGGTTACACGATTGCCGTGCGCGTGGTGTCGTCAGAGGACGCTATGACGGCGGACTGGGTGCGCCTGCCCTGGGAAATCCTGGAAAGGATTTCGGTCCGCGTGGTAAACGAGGTTCGTGGAGTCACACGGGTAGTCTACGACGTCAGCTCAAAGCCACCCAGCACGATCGAGTGGGAGTGAATTACGCGAAACAGAGCGAATCGCAGCTACCGCTCTAGCGATGGGCCATTTTCTGGGCCATGTAGAGCAAGAGGCGGCGGTCGGCTTCGTCGACGCGTCCCAGTACTCGGCGAAAGCGGCCAAGGAACCGGGCTTCTTTTCCCGCGCTACCCCACGCAATGTCATCTGAAGACTTGCGCTTGGGCAAATTAGGCAGCACAGGTGGCTCTTCGCCGTCGTAGAATAGCTGGTAGAGCGGGATTTCCATGGCCCTTGCCAGTTTCTCGAGCGTTTCGATGGCCGGAACGGTA
>DATGJE010000098.1:0-2434 GCA_035295305.1 Candidatus Acidiferrales bacterium
GCAGGCTGTGATTTCGTCGTGTTTCGATTTTTCCGGGCCGCGCAACAAAGTGGTGCTGGTGGATTTGGAATTTCCGTCGATCGTTTATTTTTACATGGAGCAGCGGCGGCGCGGCGCGCGCGTTGAATTATTGAAGAGCGAAGATGGAATTCATTTGCCGCTCGAGCGTTTTCTGGCGGCGATCGATGAAACCACTTTACTGGTGCCGATTTCGCTGGTGCTGTTTCGCAGCGCGACGATTGTGGACGCGAAAGCGATTATCGAGCGCGCGCATAAAGTGGGCGCGCACGTGATTCTGGATTGTTTTCAGGCGGCGGGGACGGTGCCCGTGAATGTCCGCGAACTCGAAACGGATTTTGCGGTGGGCGGAGTGCTGAAATGGCTGTGCGGCGGGCCGGGAGTCGCGTATCTCTACACGCGGCCGGATCTGCGGAAGAAATTTTCGCCTACGCTGACGGGATGGCTGGCGCACCAGCGTCCGTTCAATTTTGAGATTGGGCCGCAGGAAGCGCGCGAGGATGCGTACCGTTTTCTAAATGGCACGCCGCACGTTCCGGCGCTGTATGCGTGCCGGCCGGGTCTTGAAATCATCGGCAAAATTGGCGTGGAGAAAATCCGAAAGAAGTCGATACAGCAAACAGCGCGGTTGATGAATGGCGCGACAAAACGCGGATGGCGCGTGAACACGCCGAGCGACGCAGCCGAGCGCGCGGGAACTGTTTCGGTCGAGTGTCCGCATGCCATGGAAGTGAAACACGAATTGATCGCGCGCGAGATTATGGTGGATTACCGGCCGGGAGCGGGAATTCGACTGTCGCCGCATTTTTACAATCGCGAAGACGAAATTGATTTTGCGCTGGCGCAGATCGAGGAAATCCTCGAGACGCGCGCGTGGGAGCGTCACCTACAGCCTGCCTGAGCCGGTGCTATAATCCGCGACCGTGACCCGTACGGGCAATTCCCTATGTCATTTGTCTATCTTGAGCAGTTTGTCGAAATAGCGCTATTGGTAATGATTCCTGCGATGCGAGAGGGCCGCAGTCAACACAAACACAAAGAAAAAGCAGATTCCTCGTCGCGGTTGCTCCTCCCTTCGCCGAGAGCACTCAGGGCGGGCGGAATGACAACGGGTAGAGTTTTTCGAAGCTGTTTAGAACGCTAGCTTGAGTCGAGGTGTGAAATGGCGAATGTGAAGAAATATCTTCTGCTGGTGATAGCGGCATTGGTTGCGACGACGGTGTCGACGCGTGCGCAGAGAGCGAGCGCGCCGGCGTCAACGGAGAAGGCGCGGCCAGCTTACAGCGAGCCGGGCGTGTCGCCGGATGGGAAGGAGATTGCGTTTGTGTCGGGCGGCGATATTTGGACTGTGCCCGCGGCTGGTGGCGAAGCGCGGTTGCTGGTGTCGGATATGGCTACGGATTCGCGACCGCTCTATTCTCCGGACGGGACGAAACTTGCGTATGTGTCTGCGCGCGACGGCAGCGGCAACGTTTATATGCTGACGTTTGCGACCGGAGAAGTGAAGAGGCTGACATACGACGACACGCTGGATCGCGTAGATGGATGGTCGCGGGACGGCAAATGGATTTATTTTTCGTCGGCGAACCATGACATTTCGTACATGAACGATGTGTATCGCGTCAGCGTGGAGGGCGGAACGCCGATGGCGGTGGCCGCCGACCGTTACGCGAACGAGTATTTCGCGGCGCCGTCGCCGGACGGGAAAACCGTGGCCATCACGGCGCGCGGAATTGTTTCCGAGCAATGGTGGCGGAAAGGCCACAGTCATCTGGATGAATCGGAAATTTGGCTGGTGCGCGACGGGGCGACGCCGAAATACGAAGCGGTGACGGATGGGTCGGCGAAGGATTTGTGGCCCATGTGGAACGTGGATGGACGGGAGTTGTATTACGTCTCCGACCGCAGCGGCGCACAAAATATCTGGGCGCAGGCGCCTGGCGGGAAAGCGCGCGAGGTGACGCAGTTCAAGACGGGACGCCTGCTGTGGCCGTCGATTTCGAACGATGGACGGACGATTGTGTTTGAACGGCATTTTGGGATTTGGAAACTCGACACGGCGACCGGGCGCGCGAATGAAGTGGCAATCACGCGGCGGGGAATTCCGGCGGGTCCGGCCGTCGAGCATTTGCGGCTGACGGATCATATTCGTGATTTAGCGCTTTCGCCGGATGGGAAAAAGGTGGCGTTTGTGGCGCATGGCGAGGTGTTTGCTGCTTCGGCAAAGGACGGCGGCGATGCGATGCGCGTGACGTACACGCCGGCGGAGGAATCGGAAGTTCGCTGGGCTCCGGACAGCCGACGATTGGTTTATGTTTCGGATCGCGACGGCGTGCCGCATCTTTTTCTTTACGATTTTGCGACGAGCAAGGAAACGCGGCTGACACATGACTCTGGAGCCGATGCAGCGCCGCGA
>DATGJE010000099.1:0-6010 GCA_035295305.1 Candidatus Acidiferrales bacterium
GAACGCTCCACCCGTTCTGCAAAATGCCCATCTGCAAGATGAAAGAAGCGGCGGAAATTTTCCGCCGTCGCTTGCGCAACTTCATCCGGCGCTAAGTTTCTCACATTCGCCAAGGTCTGCGCTACCTCAACGACGAAGGCAGGCTCGTTGCGCTTTCCGCGGATGCGCTGCGGCGGCAGAAACGGCGAATCAGTTTCGACTAGAATTTGGTCGAGTGACAGCGCGGCCGCAACTTCGCGCAACGGCGCCATTTTCGGATATGTAATGTTCGCCGAAAACGAAATCACGAAGCCCATGTCCATTCCTTGTTGGGCTTCAGCGAGCGTTCCCGTGAAACAATGAAAAATTCCGCCGAGGGCGCTGGAACGCCAGTCTTCTTCGAGAATTTGCAGACAATCGGGCCACGCATCGCGGCAATGAATAATGACGGGCAAATTCGCGGCGCGCGCCAATTGTAATTGGCGGCGAAAAACGCTTTGCTGCACATCGCGCGGCGAATGATCGTAAAAATAATCGAGGCCGACTTCACCCCATGCGAGCACTCGCGGATGCTTGGCCAGTCGCGCTAATTCTTCGTACCACTCATCTGTCGCCAATTTCGATTCGTGCGGATGAACGCCAACCGTTCCGTAAATCCAATCGTACTTCTCCGCGAAAGGAATCGCCGCATCCAGACGATCGGACGCCGTGCCGCTGCCAATGGCCAGAATCGTCGTCACGCCTGCTTCGCGCGCGCGCGCCAGCATAGCTTCGCGGTCAGCGTCGAATTGTGGAAATTCCAGATGGGCGTGCGAATCGATAATTTGCAACGCGTTTGCCTTTCGTCCGGCCCTTCTACTTTAGCCGCGCGCCTGCGGGCACGTCTTCCGTGAACGTGCAAAGAACGGGCCGTCCGTCCGGCGCCACCGAAGCGGCGACGATCATGCCATTCGACTCAACGCCACGCAGCTTGCGCGGAGCGAGATTGGCGACGACGACTACTTTTTTGCCGATCAAATCCTCGGGCGCGTACGCAGTGGCGATGCCCGCGACGACTTGGCGAACTTCTTCGCCAATGTCCACGAGCAACTTCAAAAGCTTGTCAGCTCCGGCGACGCGTTCGGCGGATTTCACCACTCCGACGCGCATCTCGACCTTCGCGAAATCCTCGATGCCGATTTTCGCGGGACCAGCCGCCGCTGCAGGTGCTGCCGCTCCGCTTTGCACGCCGCCGCTTGCCGGCGATGATGATGCGGGATTGCGAATCTCTTCTTCCATGGCTTCGATCCTTTCGAAAGCTTCCCTTTTGTCCACGCGTGGAAAAACTCCTTCAGGCTTGTTAACATGTCCTGCCTGTTTCGGGCCGGCAGACAAATCATTGCTCAACACCTGGCTCGCCAGCGGGGTGCTGTTGCCGAGCTGCTCCCAGATTTTCTGCGTCGCATGCGGCAAGACGGGATGCGCGAGCAAGGTGACCACGCGCAACGCGTCATACGCCATGTACAACACCATTTCGAGGCGTCCCCATTTCGATTTTTCCTTCACCAGCACCCAGGGCTGAAATTCGACAAGGTATTTGTCGATCTCGGCGATCAGGCTCCAAATCGATTCGAGAGCGCGTGAAAAGTCGTACGCCTCGTAATAGCGAAGAACCTCCTCGCAGGTCCCGCGCTGAAGTTCAGCGACTTCCCTGTCGCGATCATTTTCCTCTTTCGGATTGCGCGCGGGAACGCGGCCGCCAAGATACTGCTCGATCATCGTGATCGTGCGGCTGGTCAGATTGCCGAGACCGTTCGCGAGGTCGGAGTTATAGCGCGTCAGCAAGGCGTCGCGGCTGAAATTTCCGTCCTGGCCAAAAACCATATCGCGGAGCAGGAAATACCGAAGCGCATCGATTCCCAGCACACGCGCTATTGGTTGCGGATATTGCATATTGCCGCGCGACTTGCTCATTTTTTCGTCCGCGAAGAGCCACCAACCGTGCGCGAAGATTCGCTTCGGCAACGTTTCCCCGGCGGCCATCAAAAACGCGGGCCAGTAGACGGCATGGAAGCGCAGAATTTCCTTGCCGATCAAGTGCATGTCCGCGGGCCAATATTTCTCGAATTCCACTTCATCGTCCGCGTAACCCACGCCCGTCATGTAGCTCGTCAACGCGTCCGACCACACATAAAAAATGTGTTTCTCCTCGCCCGGCCACGGGATGCCCCACTTGAAGGAAGTGCGGCTGATCGAAAGATCGCGCAGACCGCCGCGCACAAACGCCAGCACTTCGTTCCGGCGTGTATCGGGCTGAATGAAATCAGGCTGCTTTTCGTAAAGTTCAAGCAAGCGATCCTGAAACGCGGAGAGTTTGAAAAAATAATTCTCTTCTCGGACGCGCTCGGTCGGCCGCTTGCACTCTGGACACAGGTTTCCGGGCAGCGGCTCGTCGACATACATCTCGTCGAAGACGCAGTATTGTCCTTCGTAGCCGCCCTTGTAGACGTAACCCTGGTCCTGCGCCTTGCGGAAAAGCATCTGCACCGCGCGTTCGTGACGCGGCTCCGTGGTACGCACGAAGCGGTCGACGGGTAAATCGAGTTCCTTCCACAGCGCGCGATACTCGGCGGAAATGCGGTCAGCGAATTCCTGCGGCGACACGCCCGCCGCTTTCGCCGCGCGCTCCACTTTTTGTCCGTGCTCGTCGGTACCGGTGAGCAACACCACGTCATAGCCGCGCATGCGCTTGTATCGCGCGATCGTGTCGGCGACGACCGTCGTGTACGTGTGACCCAGATGCGGGCGCGCGTTCACGTAGTAAATCGGCGTGGTGATGTAAAACTTCGGTTTGGCCATGAATTATTTTGCCGCTTCGCTCAATTTCTGAAAGTGGAAATTTGCGGTCGAAAGCACCTCTTTTAGCGGCAAGCCTTTTTGTGTGGCGATTTTCCGACAGTCTTCATATTCCGGCGCGGCATTTAGCAGTGTGCCATTCAATCGCGAAATTTTCATGCGAATGGTGCCCAGCGGCGTTTCTACAGGCACGGATTCTCGCGCCAGAGTCTGGCGGCGAACTTCGTGCGTGCGGATGCCAATGGTTGTGGTCTCGCGAAAAATCAAATCAATGAGGCGCTTCAGATTCGACGGCTCGCAAAGCAGTGTGACGAGCTGGCCGGGACGATTTTTCTTCATCTGCACGGCGGTCGAAAAAATATCGAGAGCGCCCGAGGCCAGGGCCTGTTCGGCAAAATATCCGTAAATTTGCGGACTCATGTCGTCAAGGTTTGCTTCAATCACGGCGATGGGCGCGTCCCAATGCTCGCTGGCATTCTCATGAGCGGACTCGCGGATACTTTCGCCGATCATGATGCGCAGCACGTTCGGCTGCTGCGGCAAATCGGCGGAGCCTGCGCCGTAGCCGATGGCTTTCAACGTCATCGCTGGCATTGCCGCGTATTGCGTCGACAACGTCGTTGCAATCGCCGCGCCGGTCGGCGTCACCAGCTCTTTTTCGATGCCGCTCGAAAAAGTCGGCGCGTCACGCAGCAATTCCACGGTCGCCGGCGCCGGCACTGGCAACAGACCGTGTTCAGTTTGCACGCGCCCGCCTCCTACATCCATGATCGAACACGCAAAAGTATCGATTCCCAGCAACTCAAATCCGATGGCCGAGCCCACAATGTCGATGATCGAATCCACGGCGCCCACTTCGTGAAAATGAACTTTCTCGATGGAGATGTTGTGGACTTTGGCTTCGGCTTCACCGAGACGCTGAAATATTTCCCGGGCGCGTTGGGCGGCGCGCGGCGCGAGTGCAGCTTGGTCTATCATTTTCAGAATCGGCGATAAATGGCGGTGATGATGCGATTCCTTCGTCTCGACGTTGACCTTCGTCGCTAAGATCGCCTTGCGCTGAACTTTCGCCGCCGAAATGTTCCAGCCCTCGAGGTTCAGCTTGCGCAGCTCCGACTCGAGTTCGCGCAAATCGACGCCCGCGTCGACGAGCGCGCCCAGCACCATGTCGCCACTGATTCCCGAAAAACAGTCAAAGTAGGCAAGTTTCATTCGGTTATCGCACCTATATTCGCCAACATTCGCCGCGCGACGACACAGCGATTCCGCCGAGAAATCGCGAAAACTAGATACTATGCTGCGCTCTGGAAGCTGTCAAACTGCGCCACGCGACGTACTTTTATGCCTGGCGCTCCGGCCGCTATTTTGACTGGACTGCTCGAACCCCCTATAATCACTTACCCTTTTTGCGAAAAGAGAATTCGTGTATCAGCCAATTGAAAAACGCGTCCGCGAGGCGATTGCGGCGTTCATCCGTGCAAAATACGACGTCGAGATCAACGTCGTCACGGAGCGGCCGCCGAAAATCGAGATGGGAGAGATTGCTTCTCCCGTGTGTTTCGAACTTGCGAAGCGTCTGAAGCGCCCGCCACGGCAAATCGCGCAGGAGATTGCGGCGACAATTGGCAAGATCAACGGCGTCGAGCGCATCGAAATCGCCGGTGCCGGATATTTGAATGCTTATCTGGATCGTAGCGCGTTTTTTCGCGACGCCGCTTCATCCGCAGGCCGCGAAGCCATTCGTGCATCCGCCGAATCACCGAAAGCAATCGTCGAACATACGAACATCAATCCCAATAAGGCGGCGCACATCGGACACTTGCGAAACGCGGTGCTCGGTGACGCGTTTGTCCGCCTGCTGCGATATACCGGCCGTCGCGTCGAGGTGCAAAACTACATTGACAACACGGGAGTGCAAGTCGCCGATGTTGTTTTGGGTTTCGTACACCTGGAGAAGAAAACGGCGACGGAAGTTCGCGCGCTCGCCGCGCAGCCCCAATTTGATTATTTGTGCTGGGATTTATATGCGCGCATCACGCACTTTCTGGAAGAAGACAAAGCGCGGCTGGAGTTGCGCGGCGAAATAATCAAAGCAATTGAGCACGGCTCCGGCGACGCGGCTGAAATGGCGGAAATCGTTTCGACTGCCATCGTGCGTTGCCATTTGAAAACCATGAGCCGCTTGGAAATTGAATATGACCTGCTGCCCCGCGAAAGCGAAATTCTGCATTTGAAATTCTGGGATGCCGCATTTCAAATGCTGAAGGAGCGCGCCGCAATTCACAAAGCAGCCACGGGAAAAAACGCAGGTTGCTGGGTGATGAGGCTGCCGCCAGAGAAAGACGCGAGCGAGTCGGACGAACCCGACGATGAAGCGGATGCAAAAATAATCGTGCGCTCGAATGGAACGGTAACGTACGTCGGAAAGGATATCGCCTACCAGCTTTGGAAATTCGGTTTGCTCGGCAAGGATTTCTACTATGAGCCATTTCTCACTTATTCGGACGGCCGGAAACTGTGGGTCACCTGCAGCGAAGGTGGCTCACCGGACGCTCCGCCGTTTGGACGCGGACAGGAAGTATTCAACGTGATCGATTCGCGTCAGGCGTATCCGCAGCAAGTGGTAGTAGCAGGATTGCGCGCGCTGGGATTCAATTCGGAGGCAGATCGCTCCGTCCATTTTTCCTACGAAATGGTGGCACTGACGCCGCGCTGCGCCGCGGAAATGGGTTACCAGCTTTCGGAAGAGGAAGCGAAGAAACCATACGTGGAAGTCAGCGGGCGCAAAGGGCAAGGCGTGAAAGCCGATGATTTACTCGACCAGCTTGAAGAACGAGCGCGCGCGGAAGTGGATTCGCGGCATCCGGAAATTCCGGACGCGGAGCGCGGAGCGATTGGGCATGCCATCGCGATCGGATCGCTGCGATATTTTTTACTGAAATTCACGCGCGGGACGATTATCGCATTCGATTTCAAGGACGCGCTCAGTTTTGAAGGCGAGACTGGCCCGTACGTGCAATACGCCGTGGTGCGCGCGCGAAATATCTTCCGCAAGGTAAGCGAGCAGGAGCCGCAATTCTCTCTCGGGCATCTCGCAGAGACTGCCGACGCCAAGACAGCGCAGCGTCTACTCACGGCTCCTGAAGGCAACGACCTGTGGGAACTGTTGTTGCTTGCCGGTTCGCTTGGCGCGCAA
>DATGJE010000100.1:0-19016 GCA_035295305.1 Candidatus Acidiferrales bacterium
GCGATGTAGGGCACCAATGTCAGATGAACGTAAATTGCATTTTCCGGGCCGAGTTCGAGGCGCATTTGGCGAATCGCTTCCAAGAATGGCAGCGATTCGATGTCGCCGACGGTGCCGCCGATTTCGACGATCACCACGTCCACATCATCGGCGACTTTGCGAAACGCGGCTTTGATTTCATCCGTGACGTGCGGGATCACCTGCACGGTTTTGCCAAGGTAGTCGCCGCGCCGCTCCTTCGCGAGAATCGATTCGTAAATGCGGCCCGTCGTCCAGTTGTGATCGCGCGTCAGTTTGGCGTTCGTGAAGCGCTCGTAATGCCCGAGGTCGAGATCCGTCTCCGCACCATCGTCGGTGACGTACACTTCGCCGTGCTGATAGGGCGACATCGTGCCAGGGTCAACGTTCAGGTAGGGATCGCACTTCTGGAGAGTGACTTCGAGGCCGCGGGATTCGAGCAAGCAACCGATGGAAGCCGCTGCAACGCCTTTGCCGAGAGAGGAAACCACGCCACCCGTTACAAAAACATACTTCGGGCGCGTCACCAAGGCTCCCGTTTTTCCTCCCAGGTAGGCTGCGTACAAATCATTATCGCCGCGACGCCCGACTCTGTCAATTGCCAGTTTCTATTCCTCTCGGATAACTTGAGCGCACTCGAACGCCGCCACCAAACGAGACCGCAATACTTCCCTGATTCGAGCACATTTAGCATGCTGCGTGCATTGGCAGCAGCAAAAACTCCGTGACGAATTCCCCGCAACGCGACACAATGCGTGGCCGTCGATACACGCGGGTGAGAAACGTAGCGCCGATTCACAAAAATTAAGGAGCTGCAGATGAAAAGAGATTCGCAGATTTCGCGACGATTGTTCCTGAGAGCAACGACGTTTGCGGGGGCTGGTGCCGCGCTTGGCGGCGGGTTCATGCCTCTACGCGAATTGGACGCAGAAACTCGCACGCCATTTACATCTTCAGCGGGATCGCTGCAATCGCAAGCAAGTGGCGCCGCTTCGCCCTCTGGCAGCCTGAACGAATGGATCGAGCGCATCTTCTCGCGCGAATTCGCGGGCAAACGCTTTGGTCCCGCGCGCTGGGATGAGGATGGCAAGTCATACACCGTTCTCGAGTCGGCGCACGGCAACCGTGAAGCGCAGGAACTGGCGCGGTACGACTCCGCGAGCGGCGAGCGCAGCGTGCTTTTCTCATCCGCCGAGTTGATTCCTGCCGGGACAAGAGAGCCACTTCGCGTCGAGGATTTCGAATGGTCGCGGGACCGCAAGAAAATACTGATCTACACAAATTCCGAGCGCGTGTGGCGGGAAAACACTCGCGGAGATTATTGGGTGTACGAGCGCGAGGCGAAGCGTCTGCGCAAAATCGGCGGAGATGCGGCTCCATCGTCATTGATGTTCGCGAAGTTCTCCCCCTCCGGGGATCAGGTGGCTTATGTGCGCGCGAATAATATTTATGTCGAGGAAATTTCATCAGGCAAAATCAAGGCGCTGACCACCGATGGTTCGGAGACTACAATCAACGGCACTTCCGACTGGGTGTACGAAGAAGAGTTTGACGTACGCGACGGCTTTCGTTGGAGCGGCGATGGGCGCAGCATCGCGTATTTCCAATTCGACACGCGGCCCGTGCGCGAATTCTCGATGATCAATAACCTTGGCGGCGGATTTCGCGAGCCCATCACCCAGATTCCCTATCCCGAATACGGCGTGTACCCAAAAGTCTCGACGTTTCGCATACCATCCGCCGGAACGCCGAACTCCGCTGTGCGCATCGGCGTGGTGAACGTCGACAATGCGAAAACAAAATGGATCGACGTCACGGCGGAT
Source organism: Candidatus Acidiferrales bacterium (assembly GCA_035295305.1). Taxonomy (GTDB): domain Bacteria; phylum Acidobacteriota; class Terriglobia; order Acidiferrales; family UBA7541; genus DAHUXN01. The sequence continues at coordinate 1,842 of DATGJE010000100.1, forward strand.
GCGGAAAAATCGTACATCCCGCGCATGGAGTGGTTCGAGGATTCGAACGAGATTCTGCTGCAACATATGAACCGTCGGCAAAACACGAACGACGTTTACCTGGCGGACGGCGCCACGGGTCACGCACATCGCATTTTTCACGACGAAGATAAAGCCTGGCTGGACGTGAACGAAGACACGCGATGGCTGGCGAAGCATAAGGGATTCCTGTGGGCGAACGAGAGCGACGGCTGGCGGCACGTTTACGTTATCGCGCGAGATGGCAGCGGCGCGCGGCTGATTACACGAGGAAATTTCGACGTCGTCCAAATTCTTGCGGTGGATCCCGAGGAGGAATGGCTTTACTTCATCGCATCGCCGGACAATGCCACGCAGCATTATTTGTATCGCGCGCGAATGGATGGCTCCGCCGCGCCCGAACGCGTGACGCCTCCGAATGCGGACGGGATTCACCGTTACGACATTTCTCCCGATTGCAAATGGGCGTTGCACACGTTTTCGTCCTTTGACGTGCCGCCCACGACGGAGTTTGTGAGCCTGCCGGAGCATCGCGTAGCGCGCGTGTTGGCGGACAATTCAGAAGTCCGCGAAAAACTCAAAGTCTTTGGTACTCGTGCGACGGAGTTTTTTCAAGTCGACGTTGGCGATGGCGTGAAACTGGACGGTTGGATGATCAAGCCAGCCGATTTCGACGCGTCGCGCAAATATCCGATACTTTTCAATGTCTACGGAGAGCCGGCGGCGCAAACCGTGCTTGACGGCTGGAGCGGCGGGTCATTGTTTCATCGCGCCGTTGCAAATCAAGGATACATTGTGGCGTCCGTCGATAACCGGGGCACGCCCGCGCCGAAGGGACGCGCGTGGCGAAAAATGATTTATGGCGCCGTCGGCGTCCTTTCATCGAAAGAGCAAGCTGCCGCGGTGCGAGCGATAGCGCGCGAACGGTCGTACATCGACCTGGATCGCGTCGCCGTATGGGGATGGAGCGGCGGCGGCACAAACACGCTAAATTTGATGTTTCGCTCCCCGGAAATTTACAAAGTGGGAATGTCGGTCGCGCCCGTGCCCGATCAGCGCATCTACGACACGATTTATCAGGAGCGCTACATGGGATTGCCGCAGGAGAATTTCGAGGGATACAAAGCGGCGTCCGCCGTGAACTTCGCGGAAGGTTTGCGGGGGAAATTGCTGCTGGTTCACGGCACTGGCGACGACAACGTGCATTTTGCCGGCTCGCAATTGCTGGTGAATCGCATGATTGAACTCGGCAAATCTTTCGACTTTATGGCATATCCGAATCGCACGCACGGAATCTCCGAGGGCCGCGGCACTACGATGCACATTTATAAACTCCTCGCGCGGTACCTGACGACGCATCTTCCCGCGGGACCGTCCCAACACACGATGACTTTGTTTCTCGGACGGAAGCGCGAGGAGATTCAGCGTAGTTGAAATTGCCAACAGTCAGTTGGCGGCGGCTTGCCGGGCGCGAAGGGCTTCTTCAACTTTGATTACGTCGGCCGGCGTGTCGACGGCGATGCCTTCGTAAGCGCATTCGGCGACGCGGATGTGGTAGCCGTTTTCGAGCCAGCGCAGCTGCTCGAGCTGTTCGAGGCGTTCGAGTTCGCCGGGCGGGAGCGCGGGAAATTCGAGAAGCGCGTCGCGGCGAAAAACGTAGAGGCCAATGTGCTTGAAATGTCGCGCGGAGATGCGTTCTCCGGCATCGCGGACCCACGGAATCGGCGCGCGAGAGAAATAGAGCGCGTTGCCGTCGAAGTCGAGCACGACTTTGACGATATTGGGATCCATGATTTCGGCCGCGTGGGAAATGGGGGCGCAGAGTGTGGCGACTTGTGATTCCGGTTCCGAAAGAATTTCGTCCACTGCAGCGTCAATGGCCTCGGGAGAAATGAGCGGTTCGTCGCCCTGCACGTTGACGTAAATTTCGGCGGGAATATGGACGGCGACTTCGGCGATGCGCTCGGTACCAGAGCGGTGCTCGCGGCGCGTCATAACGGATTCGCCGCCAAAGGACGCGACGGCGTCGCGGATGCGGTCATCGTCGGTGGCCACGATGACGCGGGAGACGCGGCGGCTCATTTTCGCACGTTCGACCACATGCTGAATCATGGGACGTCCCGCGATGGGCGCCAACGGTTTCCCGAGAAAACGGGAAGAGTCGTAGCGCGCGGGAATCACCACAACAACGGAAGGTGAATCGGTTTGGGAGTTCTTTGCCACGAGAAACTTCCACGCTGCAGGATCATCTTACCACGTTGAGTGAATTGCGGCCCCGGTTCCTGGCTGGGTCTGGCAACCTGCAACCGGCTACCAACAAGAACAGGCGTGAGCGAATTTATACAGGTTCGCCGGTCAGAATTTCGGTATTTGTACTGCTTGCAATGGGACCCAACGGTGTTAGAATCTCGTCAAGATTTGGGCCGGGGGTAGCGTGCTGAAAGCGGCCAGGCTGGCGAGACGAAGTTGGACGGCATGCGCGGTCCTGGCGCTGGCAGTCGGCATGATTCCCTGCGGCGCCGCAATTGCCCAAAGTACTGGGCCGCTGATTTACAAACCTCCTCCAGAAAGCAAAACCTCCCACGTAGCCGAAATCCGGAAAGATGTCAATTTAGTGCTCGTAAATGCGACGGTTACCGACCCATATGGGCGGCTTGTGACTGGGCTCGACCAGGAGAATTTCCGGGTCTTTGAGGATGGGAAGGAACAGGAAATCATGCGGTTCGCCGAGGACGACGTGCCGATTTCGATTGGCATGATTTTCGACGTTAGCGGCAGCATGTCGGACAAGATTGCGAAATCCCGCATGGCGGCGGTGCAATTCTTCAAGACCGCGAATCCCGCGGACGAATTTTTCCTGGTGGATTTCGCCGATCGCGCGGAATTGGCAACCATGTTCACAAGTAGCATTGAGGAATTGCAGAACCGCTTGCTTTTCAGCGCGCCGAAGGGAATGACGGCGCTCCTCGACGCGGTGTACCTGGGCATGAGCGAGATGAAAGGAGCACGCAACGCGAGAAAAGCTTTGCTCATCATATCGGATGGAGGCGATAATCATAGTCGCTACGATTACAGCGACGTCAAACGCTTCCTGCGCGAGACGGACGTTCAGATCTACGCGATCGGGATTGTCGACCCGGACGCTTGCGACAGGACTCCCGAGGAGTGCGCGGGACCGGGGTTTTTGCAAGGGCTGGCGTCGATGACGGGCGGCCGGTCGTTCACGGTCAAGAACCTGGATGACCTCGGCGACATCGCCACGAAGATCAGCATGGAGTTGCGGAATCAATATGTGGTGGGCTACCGACCACGGAACACGACGCGCGACGGCAAATGGCGCAAGATTAAAGTCAAAATTCGTCCGCCGCGAGGATTGCCGCCGCTCACCGTTTATTCAAGGTATGGGTACTACGCACCGAATCCGTAAAGGAATCGCATCCCCTTCCCTGTTTGGATACCTGTGTTTTTTCTTAGTTGCCGCACTTCTTTTTTTTGGCGTCACCGGAGCATCCGCACAGAGCCGGCCTCCCATTCAGAATCAGCCACCGATCCAGATTCCGCCGCCGGGCGCGCCGCAAGGCAAGACATACACCCTGAAGAAAACCGTGGACATGGTGCGATTGCCCGTGACTATCGTTGATAAAAAGGGAAACTTCGTTCCGGAACTAAAGGAGCAAAACTTCCGCGTCCTGGAGAACGGAGTTCCGCAGAAGATTGCGGCGTTCAGCAATGACGATATTCCCATCGCCGTCGGACTGGTGATCGATAACAGCGCGAGCATGAAATCGAAGCGCGCGCGCGTGAATGCCGCGGCGATGTCGTTCGTGCAAACCAGCAATCCGCAGGATCAAGTCTTCGTGGTGAATTTCAACGATGAATACTATCTTGACATGGACACGGATTTTACAAACGACTCCAAGGTGTTGAAGGCGGCCCTTGAAAGGATTGATTCGCGCGGCGGCACGGCGCTCTACGATGCCATCCTCGGCTCGATGAACCACTTGAGAAAAGCGAAACGAGACAAGAAAGTGCTGCTGGTGGTGACCGACGGAGTGGACAAAGACAGCAGAAATTCGCTTGCGAGCACGGTGCAGAAATTGCAGCAATCCAACACCGTGATTTATGCCGTGGGGTTGTTTACAGACAATGACGACGACAGAGAAGACAAGCGCCAGGGCAAGAAGGCGCTGTTGGCGTTGACACAAGCCACGGGCGGTGAAGTTTATTTCCCGAAAACCATCGCCGAAGTGGATGACATTTGTAACCGCATCGCGCAGGACATACGCGACCAGTACATGATCGGCTACTACCCGACCAACACGGCGAAGGACGGTACGTATCGCGTCGTGAAGGTGGAGCTAACCGACGTGAAAGGCCACGGCAAATTAATCGTGCGCGCGCGCCCCGGTTACTACGCGCCCACAGCCACGCCGGGCACCGAGGCTGTGTCCGGGAATTAGTTGTCGTAATCTCGGTCCTTATCTCCTCTGTTTTCAAGGAAGCCGCGAATGCTTTGTCTCATCGGCTTGTTCGCGCTCCCCGTTACTCGTAACGCAGCGCGACCATCGGATCAACGCGCATGGCTCGGCGCGCCGGGATGTAGCAGGCAAGCAGCGCCACGCTGAGCAAAACAATCGCCGTTGCGGTGAAAGTCACCGGGTCCGTGGCGGAAACGCCGAAGAGCAAGCTCGTCATCAAGCGCGTAAGCAGAAACGCGACGACGAGACCGAGGCCCAAGCCAAACAACGCAAGCTTCGCCCCCTGCCCTAAAATCAGGAGCAACACATCGCGCCGCTGTGCGCCAAGCGCCATGCGGATTCCGATTTCGTGTGTGCGTTGCGATGCTGAATATGAAATCACGCCGAAAATCCCGATCGCGGCAAGCACCAGGGCGATCGCGCTGAACGAGCCCAGCAGGTATGTGCGAAACCGCTCTTGCGAAATCGATTCGCCGAGTGCATCCGGAAAGGATTCGATATCCGTCACCGGCAGGTCTTTGTCAATCGCGTGAGTTGCCTGGCGAATGCCGTTGGCCACGCTCGATGCAGCCAACGAAGTTCTTACGACGACCTCACCGCCATAAAGAGGCGCCTGCGCGAAGGGCACGTACATAATCGGGCCGGGTTTGCGGCCGAGCGACTCATCCCGCACGTCGCCGACGATGCCCACGATTTCGCGCGACACATCGGAGTTCGGCGGAAATCCGAATTTCATTTGTTTCCCGATGGGGTCCTGGTTCGGAAAATAACGCCGCGCCAGCGTTTCGCTGATGAGCGCTACTTTCGGATTGGACGGCGAGTCCTGTTCGGAGAAAAAGCGGCCTCTCAGAAGTGGAATGCGCATCACGCGAAAATAATCGGAACTCACGGTGGCGTAATCGGCCGTAGTCGATTTGCCGGGCGGCAGCGGTGGATTTCCCACGATGCTGAAAGCGAAAGTGGCTTCGCCTTGACGGTCCATAGGCAGCGGAGCCGCGAGCGCGGAATCCTGCAAACCGGGCTGCGCATGGAGCCCCGCCAGCAGTTCGTTCGAAAAAGCGGTCCATTGCTGCGGCGTCGAATATTGGAATTGCGGAAGCGATATCTCGGCTTCGATGACGTTCTTCGGATCGAAGCCCGGATTGACCTTTGTGACCAGCGCAAAGCTGCGGATGAGCAGACCGCCTGCAACGAGAATGACCACGGCCAGGCAAATTTCCGCGACGGCCAAGAAATTCCGCACGTGCTGGCCGCCACGCTGGCCGGCATGCGCACCGCCCTTTTTGATGTTTGTCAGCAAATTGGACGGAGTCGCAAGCAGCGCAGGCGCGAGTCCGAATGCCAAGGCAGCAGCGAGAGACAACGCCAGGGCAAATACGAGAACTGATCCTCCGATATGAATCGAATTGATCTGCGTCACTTCGCCCGGCAAGAAGGGCCGGAGAATCCAGACGCTCCACGCCGCGAGAAGCACGCCGGCAGCTCCGCCGAGCAAGCCCAGCAAGGCGCTTTCCGTCAGCAATTGCCGAATCACACGGGCGCGCCCCGCGCCGAGCGCGATGCGCACAGCAATTTCCCTGGCGCGAGACGTGGCGCGCGACAGAAGCAGGTTCGCGATATTAGCGCAAGCGATCAGCAGGACCAGCCCAACCGCGCCCAGCAAAATCAGCAGCGCGGATTTCACATTCCCGACCACTGCCTGCCGGTATGGCTGAATCCGAATCGTGAATCCGGAATCTTGCGCGGGAAATTGCTTGGCGAGCCTTGCGCCTAGGGTGTCCATCTCCGCCTGAGCTTGCGCCACGGAAATTCCCGGCTTGAGCCGGCCAATCCCGCCCAGTGCGCGCACGCCGGGCCTCAAAAGTAACGGTCCGAAGAGCGGGTCCTGCGCGGCAGCAATCCATACGTCCTGGTTTGGTGAGCCGTCAGGATAGTGAAAGCTTGCCGGCAGGATTCCGACAACAGTGAACGCAAGCATGTCCAAAGAGATGGATTGTCCGATGAGCTTGGGATTCGAACCAAAGCGGCTACGCCAGAGATTCTCGCTCACAATCGCCACCGGCGCCGCGCCCAGCTTGCCGTCGTCGGGTAGCAAGGTGCGGCCTGCCAGAGGCTTTGCGTTCAGCAGAGAAAATATCTCCGGCGTCACTGCCGCGGTGTTCACAATCGACGGCTCGCCCGCTCCGGTCAGCGTGAGATCGTGAAATGCATTTCCCGCCATCTCGCTGAACACGCGGTTCTGCTCGCGGCACTCGCGGAAGTCCCTGTACGACATCGCCGACAGTGCGTCCGGTTGTTTCGCGGGGGCATCGAACACCAGGACGAGCTGTTCGGGATGGGGATATCGGAACGCTCGCAACAGCACCGCGTCCACGATACTGAAAACGGCGGTGTTGGCGCCGATGCCGAGGGCGAGAGTCAGGACCGCGACGGCGGTGAAGCCGGGGGATTTGCGCAACATGCGCGCAGCATAGCGGACGTCTTGAAGCAAAGTTTCGAGGAAATGCGTTCCGCGGGCGTCGCGAGTTTCTTCTTTGATGTATTCGAGACCACCGAATTGTGCGAGGGCTCGGCGGCGCGCTTCGGCGGGAGCCATGCCTGCTGCAATGTTGTCGGCGATTTGCTGCTCGACGTGAAAACGCAACTCCGAGTCGAGTTGCATTTCGAGTTTGCCTCTGCGAAAGAGACGGCGTAGACGGCGCATGGCTGTTTCAACCTCCTATTCGTATCGCAGCGCCACCATGGGATCGACGCGCATTACGCGTCTCGCAGGGATCCAACAAGCGAGCAACGCCACAACCGTTAAAAGGATGGAGACGCTGACGTAGGTCAGCGGGTCTGTCGAAGTGACGCCCACGAGCACGTCTCCGAGCGTGCGTGCGAGGACAAACGCCAATAGCAAGCCGGCGAACACGCCCACTAAAACAATAACGAACCCCTGGCGCAAAACCATTTTGAGGATATCGCGCGGCTGCGCGCCCAGTGCCATGCGAATGCCGATTTCGTGTGTCCGCTGGCCAGCAGAATAGGAGACGACGCCGTAGACTCCAACGACCGCCAACGTCAAGCCGAGAAATCCGAGGGCGCCCGCGAGGACGGCTCCGAATTGGAAGAGCAGAATGCCGTTAATCGTGTCGAGTGCTTTGTCCATCGTCTGCACGTCGAACAGCGGAAGACCTGGAACCAGCGAAGCGATTTGGCTTTCGATAGTGGAAACCATCGATTCCGGCGACGCGGCTGTGCGCACTTGGACAGTCGCAAACGGAGGAATATTCTGCGTGATGGGTATGTAGAAATAAGGATCAATCGGCCCGGAGACGGAACCAAACCGCGCATCCTTGGCGATTCCGATGATTTGGAGTTGGACATTCTTGGCGTCGGACGACTTGAACTTGCGCCCGATCGGATCCTGACGGGGCCAGAACTGCTTCGCCATGCCTTCGCTGATGATCGCGACTGGCTGCGAAGTTTTTGTATCTGCGTCGGTGAAGTCGCGGCCTCGGAGGAGCGGAATGCGCATGGTCTGGAAATAACCGGTCGAAACCGCGCTGTTGGTGACCTGTGGAGCGGGCTGACCTTTGGGCGTCTGATAGCCGTCGATATCGAGAGCGGCGCTCGAGCTAACGTAACCAAATGGCACCGCAAAGGCGATGCTCGCGGACTGCACGCCGGGCAGCGCACGAATTCGGTCGAGGACATTCTTGTAGAGCACCCTTGCCTGGGCGTCCTTGTAGCCAAGGTTGTTGGGATCCATGCTGAGATTCAAGAGGTGATGAGGGTCGAAGCCGAGATCGGTCTTCTGAACGGCACCCAAACTACGGGCGAACAGCGCAGCAATGACAAGCAGCGCCAGCGAGCCACTGACTTGCGCAATGACCAGCGCGCTGTGCAACCGCTGCCGCCCAGAGGCGATTCCTCGCCCACCTCCATGGAGGACTTGATTTATGTCGGCGCGAGAGGCGCGCAGAGCGGGAACGATTCCAATGCTGACGCCGGCGAACAGGGCAGTACACAGCGAGAACACAAAAACGCGCCAGTCGAAGCCGAAATTGAGATAGGTGGGAATTGTTGTTTTCAGGTTGATGCCGGCGATCGTGCCGCTGGCCCAAACTCCAAGGAGAACTCCTGCGGCACCGCCGAGAAAAGCCAGAAGGATGCTTTCGGTGAGCATCTGGCTGATTAAGCGGCTTCGCGGAGCTCCCAAGGCGGCGCGCATGGCCATCTCGCGCTGGCGGGCCGAAGCGCGAACCAACAGAATATTTGCCACATTCATGCAGGCCAGCAACAGAACCAAAAGCGTCAGTCCCAGAAAAATTGTCCCCACTTGGCCGATTTGTTGGCCTGATTGGGGGTCGGGACGCGAGAGACGCTCGGGGTACGCACTGAAGCTGACGCCATCGTCCACGGTGGGATACTGCGCGGAAACTCGGCGGCTGATTACTCCCAATTCCGCCTGAGCTTGCTTCAGGGTCACGCCGGGCCGCAAACGTGCCAACGCGAATGCGGAACTCCTGGCGCGATTGGTCATGAAACCCGGATCGCGACCGGAGACAGCTAGCATCCCGTAAGGCATGTAGCCTTGGACGTCGAGGAGAGGATGAAGACCGTGCAACCCCGGACGTGCCACCCCCACAATCGTGAACGGGTGGCCGTTGATCGAGATTCTTTCGTGCAGAACGGCAGGATCGCCGCCAAATCGCGATTGCCAATAGGAATAGCTGAGAACGAGAACTGGATCGGCATCAGCGACTTGTCCTTCGGAAGGAAGAATGAAGCGTCCCAGATACGGCTTGAGACCGAGCGTCGTGAAAAAATTCCCGGTGACGTAGCCCGTCAGAAGCCGCTTGCCCTTGCCGTTGAATTCAAGGGAGTCGAGTCCAATTTCGTAGGCTAGGACGCTGGAAAAAACGTCAGACCCCTGCTTCTGGATGTCCTGAATATCCGGGTATGACATTTGGCTCTGCAGCGGCCCGTTTTTGTGCCGGAAGGCCAGAACAACCAGTTGGTTTGGTTGAGCGACGGGCAGCGGGCGCAGCAGCAGTGAATCCACGATGCTGAAGATGGCCGTGTTTGCGCCGATGCCGAGGGCGAGCGTGAGGACGGCGACGGCGGTGAAGCCCGGCGATTTGCGCAACATGCGCAGTGCGAAGCGAATGTCTTGCAGCAGAGTTTCGAGGAAATGCGTTCCGCGGGCGTCGCGGCATTCCTCTTTGATGTACTCCGTACCACCGAATTGAGCGAGGGCTCGGCGGCGCGCTTCGTCAGCATTCATTCCCGCAGCGATGTTATCGACCGTCTGCTGCTCGATGTGAAAGCGCAATTCGGAGTCGAGTTGCGTTTCGAGTTTGCCGCTGCGAAACAGACGACGTAGCCAGCGCATGACTGTTTCGACCTCCTATTCGTAACGCAGCGCGACCATGGGATCGACGCGCATCGCGCGCCGCGCGGGAATCCAGGTTGCGAGCAGAGCAACGGCGACCATTGCGGCGATGGCGAGCGCGATGCTCCAGGGATCATTCGGCGTCAGGCCGAACAAAAGCTGGCGGACGAGGCGCGTAATCCAGATGGAGCCGAGGAGTCCCGCGGCGACGCCAGCGACGAGGACAATGGCGGCGTCGCGCATGACGAGGCGAAGGATAGAAGTCTGCTGCGCGCCAAGGGCCATGCGAATGCCGATTTCGTGCGTGCGTTGCGTCACCGCGTAAGCCATCACGCCGTAAAGGCCGATGGCAGTAAGCAGCAGGGCCAGGCCGCCGAAGAATCCGGAGAGCACCGCCATCAAGTGCTCCTGCGCCACGGAGTCGTCGGCTTGCTGCTTCAGAGTAGTGAATTGCAGCGACGCAAGTTTAGTTACGCTGGCCATCGCGTTGCGCACGGCCGGAATCAGCGCACCAGGCGTCATCGCCGTGCGTATTTCAAAGGTGCTGCCTTCGGCCACGCTTTTCTGAACCTGGGACAGCGGGAAATACGCTTCGGGTCGGAAATCCTCGCGCAGCGAGGTGTATTTCGCATCCTGCACCACGCCGATGATCTCCATCGGCTGCTTGAGCATTTCACGCGTCCCGGACTGGGCTTCACCGACCATCAGATAGTGACCGATGGGGCTTTGCGTGCCGAAGTAACGGCGCGCTACCAATTGATTGACGATGACGACAGGCGTCGAAGTTGCGGAATCGCGCGCGTCAAACATCCGTCCTTCCAGTAACGGCGTCCGCATGGTCTGGAAATATCCGGGCGTTACCCAGTTCAACAGAGTGTCCGCGTCGACGCCGGCGGGAAGCGGATGTCCTGGCGCCGTCAAACTGTTATCCCATTGCATGCCGGAAAGAGGCGTCATCCAGCACTGACCGGCGGAAACGACACCGGGAAGCGCCCGCAATTTCGCGAGCATTCGTCCATAGAGTGGCACGCGTGCTGGCTCGGGGATTTGCGCGTTGTGGATGTTGGTTCCGACCATGAGAACGTTGTTGGGGTCGAAGCCAGGATCGAGGGTCATGAGATTGGTAAATGTGTGGATGAACAGGCCTGTACCGATGAGGAGAATCAACGAGAGGGCGACCTGGACGGCGACGACCCAGCGGGCCGCAGTTGAGTGCGAGCGTCCCCCGGAGGCTTGCGACTGGCCTTCTTTCATCGCGGACATGGCGTCGACGCGAGTGGAACGAAGCGCGGGCAAGATTCCGAAGAGCAGACCGCCGAGCACGGCGACGGCAATCGTGAAGGCGAGAACGCGACCGTCCATTTTGAGATCGAGAAATACCTGGCTTTGCTGCGTGGAAACGAAACGGACGAGCAACGCGCTGCCCCAACGCGCGAAGAGAACGCCGAGAATCGCACCGACTCCGGAAAGCACGATGCTTTCGGTGAGGACTTGACGGATGAGACGAGCACGTGAGGCGCCGAGCGAGAGGCGCACGGCAATTTCCTTCTGACGAGCCGCCGAGCGCGCCAGCAGTAGACTCGCGATATTGGCACACGCGATTAGCAGTACCAGCCCGACAACAAACATCAAAATCTCAAGCGGCTGACTATATCGTTGGCGCACGCCGACAAAGCCGCCTGTGCCTGTCGCTCCATCGGAAATGGCAAACGTGTACTTCCGAAACACCGCCTGGTATTTTGGCGGCCAAACTTGCGGCACCACTGCGCCGAAGAGCGGCGGGGACAACACTTTCATGCGCGCGTCGGCCTGCTCGACGGTCATCCCCGGCTTCAAGCGCCCCATCATCATCAGCCACCAATCGTCGCGAACATCGAGGGAGGAATCCTTGCCAGCCAGAGTCGCTTCTGCGCAGATTGGTATCGCCACGTCCAGCTTTTCGCCAACGTCCGTGCCGAAAAACCCCTGCTGCGCCACGCCGATGATCGGAAATGAGTGGCCGTTCAGGCGAATCAAGCTGCCAAGCGCGCTTTCGGCTCCGCCATAATGACTCTGCCAAAATCCGTAGCCGAGGACGGCGACGCCGGAACAGTTGCGGACATCGTCCGAGGGCGCGAGCAGCCTGCCCGCCGCCGGACGCACGCCAAGTGTCGTGAAGTAACCGCCGCTGGCGTAAATGCCGTTGATGTTGTTCACTTCGCCGCCGTCGGCGAGATCAAACATTTGCGGCGACCATGCCATCACGCCGGAAAATGCGTCCTGATGGTCGCGCAGCTGCTCCCAGATGGGGTTTGTCGCGGCTGTACGAGGACGAGGCGACACTGGTGAGCGAAATTCGATTTGCACCAACTGCTCGGGATTTTGCACGGGCAGCATCCGCAGCATGACGGCGTCGATGAGGCTGAAGATGGCGGTGTTGGCGCCGATGCCGAGAGCGAGAGAAAGGAGCGCAATACTAGTGATGAGCGGCGTTTTGCGGAGGAGACGCGCGGCGAAGCGAATGTCTTGCAGCAGCGTGTCGATGAAATGCGTGCCGCGCGCTTCGCGGGCTTCTTCTTTCACAGATTCGAGGCCGCCGAATTGAGCGAGGGCGCGGCGGCGCGCTTCGGCGGGATTCATGCCCGCCGCAATGTTATCAGCAATTTGCTGCTCGACGTGGAAGCGCAACTCCGAGTCGAGTTGCGTTTCCAGTCTGCCTCTGCGGAATAAACGGCTGAGCCAAGTCATTTTCGCCTCCGTCTGCGAAGAAGTCGGTGGCAGAGAAACAGCGATTCCTCAAAAGCAGATTCTTCGCTGGATGCTGGTCGCATCCGCTCAGAATGACAATCGTTAAAACAAAACCGCTACTCGGCAGTGCGCAAAATGAGCGCGACGGCGTCCGAAAGACGCGCCCAGTTGAGGACCTCGGCTTCCAGCTGTTTGCGGCCCTTTTTTGTTACCTTGTAAAATTTCGCCTCCCGCCCGCTGCTTGCTTCGCGCCATTCGGCATCGAGCCATCCGCGGTTTTCCAGGCGGTGCAGAGCGGGATAAAGCGAGCCTTGTTGGACCTGAAAGAACTCTTTGGAAATTTGCTGGATGCGCTGGGAAATTGCGTAGCCATGAATCGGGCCGAGCGCGACAATTTTCAGAATCAGCATGTCGAGCGTGCCCTTCAGAACCTCGGGTTTGTCTTCAGCCATGATCAGCGCACCTCATCAACTACTATTGTGAATGAACGTACCCAGCAAACTCGTTGTTCGCACATCGTGATGCCTCGGTGTCCGACATATATGCCTAGTTGTTCTAGGTGTCAAGAGAAAAAACGAGCATTTCTAATCGGTACAGCAAATTATTAGAAACGCGCGTAAGTTACTCAAAACAAAGAACGGCACTACATTCTAATCGGTACAAAAACGCCATTCGTTGAATTCGCTTTCGCGAGCATCCGCGGACGAAAAACGGCTCACACGAGAGAACGGAGGAAGCTCGTGCCGTGCGGGATTTTCGTCGTAGCGAAATTCTCGGCGACGGTTTGGCCCATGTCGGCAAGCGTCGCGCGAATGCCGAGATTCGGGCCAGCGCCGTGGCCAGCTTGCGTTCTCGGCGAATAGCAGACAATGGGCACGTATTCGCGGGAATGATCCGTCGTTGGATTCACGGGATCCGGATCGCAGCCGTGGTCAGCGGTGAGGATAAGAAGATCGGAATTTTTCAGCGACGTGAGGAACGGGCCGAGCAGCGCATCGAATTCTTCGAGCGAGCGCGCGAAACCTTCGACATCTTTGCGATGGCCGTAGAGCATATCGAAATCGACGAGATTGGCGAAGATGAGACCGCTCGGCCGGCGCGAGAGAGATTCGCTGAGCTTTGCCATGCCGTCGGCGTTGTTTTTTGTGGTCACGTAATCTTCGACGCCGCGACCATTGTAAATATCGTGAATCTTGCCGACCCCGAAGACGGGAATCTTCGCGTCGGCGAGAACGTCGAGAAGCATCGGGTGCGGCGGCTCGACGGCGTAATCGTGGCGGCGCTCGGTGCGCTGATAATTTCCTGGCGTGCCGATGAACGGTCGCGCGATGACGCGGCCGACGCGATGCGGGCCGTCGAGAAGTTTGCGGGCGATTTCGCACATTTTGTAAAGCTCAGGGACGGGAATCACGTCTTCATGCGCGGCGATTTGAAACACGCTGTCTCCGGAAGTGTAAACGATGGGAAAACCGGTGCGCTGGTGCTCTTCGCCGAGTTCCTTGAGGATTTCGGTGCCCGAGGCGGGTTTGTTGCCGATGGTTTTACGGCCGATGGCGCGTTCGAATTTTTCGATCAGGTCGCGCGGGAAACCGTTCTTGTAAACGGGAAAAGCTTGGTCGAGCCAGATGCCGGCCATTTCCCAGTGGCCAGTGGTCGTGTCTTTGCCGGGCGAAACGGTGATTCCCTTCCCGAAGGCTCCTGCTGGATGTGCAGGCGCGTCGAGATGCGCGAGAGGTTTGATGTTGGCAAGGCCCAGCCGAACCAGATTCGGCAAATGCAACGGGCGCGACCGCGCGATGTGGCCGAGCGTGTCGCGGCCCACGTCGCCGTAGTCGGCGGCGTCGGGAAGTTCGCCGATGCCTACGCTGTCGAGAACGATCCAGATGATGCGGGAGAAAGATGGAACTTGCGACACTGTTTTCCTTCCAGGCTGAATTTATCATAAGTTCAGTGTCGAGTTTGTTTTGCAGGCGATCGTGGGGCTCTCATCGTCCGGCATCTCAGCAACGGGGGAACGCAGATTTGCGGGGCGCTTGTGCGGAGACGTATAATCATTGGTTTACGCCTATGGCAACGAAACCCACAGAGCAAGGGGCCGTCGAGTTGAATCCAACGGAAAGGGCAAAATCCCCACCCTTCGCAAAGGGCGCTCAGGATGGGGCACCCGGAAAAACGAAACTGCGCGCGGAAGCGTCCGACGGGCAGGAAGTGATCCGTGTGCGCGGGGCGCGCGTGCACAATTTGAAGAACATCGATTTTGGGATTCCTCACAATGCGATCACGGTGGTGACAGGGGTATCGGGCTCCGGAAAATCGAGCCTGGCGTTCGACACTGTGTACGCGGAGGGCCAACGTCGATACATCGAATCGCTTTCGGCGTACGCGCGGCAATTCTTGGAGCGGATCGAAAAGCCGGACGTCGACGAAGTGACGGGAATCGCGCCAGCGATCGCCATACGGCAGAAAAATTCGACGCGGAATCCGCGTTCGACTGTGGCAACGGCAACGGAAATTTACGACTACCTGCGATTGCTCTACGCGCGCGTGGGACACACGTTCTGCCTGAGGTGCGGCGAAGAAGTGAAGAAAGACACGATCGACGAAATCGCGGAGCGAGTGCTGAAGCTGCCCGCCGGGCGCCGATTCTACGTGCTCTACCCGCTTGTATTGCAGACGGAAACTCCCCCAGATCCCGCGAAACCAGGGCGCGCACGAAAGACGTTGCCAGCGGCGGAAGCGGTGAAGCAGACGCTGGGGAGTTTGCAGAAACGAGGATTCAACCGGCTGTATCAGGGCGGACGCGTGTACGAATTCTCTTCCCCAGAGACGCTGCTGGATGTGAACTTTGCGAAACCAGTGTACGTGCTGATCGACCGGCTGGCGCTTGCGCCGGAAATTCGTTCGCGGCTGATGGACTCGATTGAGATTTGCTATCGCGAAGGGCGAGGCGAGGCAATTCTTGAATTCGTGCCTGAACGAACCGGCGCGCCACCAGAGCGAATGATTTTCAGTGAACGGTTCGAGTGCAAGAAATGCGGAATCGTCTATCAGGAGCCAGAGCCGCGGCTGTTTTCGTTCAACAATCCTTACGGCGCGTGCCCGCGATGCCAGGGATTCGGAAACACGATTGATTTCGACCTCGATCGCGTGATCCCGGATAAGAGTAAGACGCTGGCCGAAGGCGCGATTGAACCGTGGACGAAGCCGCGTTACCGGCAAGTGGTGCAGGATTTGAAAACGTATGCGAAGGCCAAAGGAATTCCGATCAATGTGCCGTTCCGGCAACTCACGGAACAACAGCGCAAATGGATTATCGACGGCGATCCGAAAGAAGATTTCGAAGGCGTTACGCCATTTTTCAAGCGGCTCGAATACAAAAAATACAAACTGTACATACGCGTGTTCCTGAGCCGGTACAGGGGATACGCGACGTGTCCGGATTGCAAGGGAACGCGGCTGCGGCAAGAAGCGCGGGCCGTGCGCGTCGCGGGGAAATCGATCACCGAAGCGTGCGAGATGACGGTCGCGGAGGCGCGCGCGTTCTTCAGCGAGATGCAATTGAGTCCGGCGGAAACGACGATTGCCGGCAAAGTGCTGGAAGAAGTGCAGCAGAGGCTGCGATTTCTGGATGAAGTAGGACTGGATTATCTGACGCTGGACCGACTGACTTCAACATTGTCGGGAGGAGAATCGCAGAGAATACAACTGGCGACTTCGCTCGGATCTCATTTGGTGGGCGCGCTCTACGTGCTCGATGAGCCGTCAATTGGATTGCACCCGCGGGATACGCACCGGCTGATTTCGATTTTGAAAAGCTTGCGTGAACTGGGAAACACGCTGCTGGTGGTCGAGCACGATGCGGACACGATTCGCGCGGCGGATTACGTGATGGATTTGGGACCGGGAGCGGGCGAGCACGGAGGAAAAATCACGTTCGCCGGCACACAAAAAGAACTCAAGGCGGACACGCATTCGCTGACGGCGCGTTATTTGAGCGGCGAGCTGCACATTCCCGTGCCGGGAACGCGCCGGAAGACACAGGGTAAGTTCTTGAAGATTTTGAAAGCGCGCAGCCACAATTTGAAGGAAATCGATTTGATGATTCCACTGGGAATGATCGTGGCGATCACGGGCGTATCGGGCTCCGGGAAATCGACGCTTGTTTACGACGTGCTGTACAAGACACTGCAAGCGAAACGAAACGGCGGCAATTGGCGCGAGGCGTGCGAGAACATTGAGGGAGACGCGGCGCTGACGGCGGTGGAACTGGTGGACCAGTCGCCGATTGGACGGACTCCGCGATCGAATCCGGCGACGTATTTGAAGGCGTTCGATCCGATTCGCGAAATATTTGCTTCGACGCCCGATGCGAAAAAGTGCGGCTACACGGCGGGGCATTTCTCGTTCAACATTCCGGGAGGAAGATGCGAAGCGTGCCAGGGCGACGGAACGGTGACGGTCGAGATGAGATTTTTGGCGGATGTGGAGCTGATTTGCGAGGAATGCAAAGGGACGCGCTACAAGAGCGGGATTCTCGACGTGCGATACCATGGAAAAAACGTACACGACGTG
>DATGJE010000101.1:0-5545 GCA_035295305.1 Candidatus Acidiferrales bacterium
CGCGATCCGCGGCGAAATCCGATTACCGTGCAATACGAGCCGCCCGACGGCATGAGTCCCGGGGAGGCAGGCACCTTGGTGGATAACGAAGCGGCGATGCGCGACATCACGGCGACGATTGTGGATTTGGCCGTGCGGGGATTTTTGACCATCGAACAAACAGACACGAGCCAAATGCTCGGCATGGTCCATCACAAAAATTACGTATTTCACCGCACGAAGGCACCTGCGGAATGGGCCAACTTGAAGCCGCACGAGCAGGTGCTGCTTTCGGCGCTGTTCGACGGCGGCGGCAGCGATTCCGTGTCGCTGACGGAGCTGCAGAACCACTTCTACACGCACTTGCCGACGATCCGGAACCGCATCTTCGACGGGTTGATGAGCGACGGATTTTATTTGCACCGGCCGGATAAGTTGCGGCAGGGATTCATTGGAGCTGGAATCTTTATCGGCTTCGGACTTTTCTTCGCGGCCAATTTTCTTTCGGCGACGATGGGAATTTCATCGGTGACGACGATTGCCGCGGGAATTCTGACCGGGCTGATTGTCGCGGGTTTTGGATACTTCATGTCCGCGCGAACCGTGGCGGGTGAACGAACGCTCGAAAAGGTGCTGGGGTTCGAGGATTTTCTGGGGCACGTGGAGAAGGACAGAATCGAGCGCATCGAAAAAACTCCGGAGATGTTTGAGAAGTTTCTGCCGTACGCGATGGCACTGCGCGTCGAGAAAAAATGGGCGAGCTCGTTTCAGGATATCTGCAAGCAGCCGCCGCAATGGTATTCGGGGCCGTACGGGTCAGGGTTTGCGCCCTATCTGTTCGTGAATGACCTGAATGTGATGTCGATGCAAGCGGGGAGCGCGATGGCGTCTTCGCCACGCAGCGCGGGTGGTTCGGGATTCGGCGGAGGGGGATTCTCAGGCGGAGGATTTGGCGGCGGGGGCGGGGGAGGATTTTGACGCGGAGAGGCTGAGCGATCAGCGATTTTCCGTCTTGCTGCGGAAAAGTACACAGGCTGAAGCCTGTGCCACGCAAAGCGGCGTCGAGCCGTCCCGTAGACGCATCCGGGACGCAAGAGGCGCCCGCGATCCATAGAACGCGGAGCACGCAGGCTGAAGCCGGTGCCACTGTAATTATTGAGGCAACGAGCAGGACTTCATCGCGCGCGCAGCTCGTCAATGCGCTGCACGATGCGGCCGTCGGCTTCCTCGAGGAAGCTGACTTTCACCACATCACCCACGGCGATTCCCGGCTGGGGCGCGGCCAATTTGAAATCGAAGCGCTGAACGTTTCCCTCCGTGGTGACGTCGAGTTCGATTTTCGTCTGCGTCAGACTAGCGATCTTGCCCACGAGGATGCAGCGCTGCGCGGACTTCTGATATTCGTCGGTGCGCAGGATGGCGTCGAGCCAGCCGTGTTCGCGGAGGCTTTCATCTTCGATTTGACGCGTCCATGCGCTGAGAATGCTCGAGCGGTTCAGGTAACCGACGAGCTTCTTGGAGCCGTCGCGGCTGACTACGGGCAGGCGACCGATGTTGTTGTTCAACATGCGATAGAGCGCGTCGAATGCGCGTTCATCGGGATACGCAACAACGAGCGATTGTGCTCCGGCATCGAGCACTTTTATTTTCCCGCTGGGATCAAGCTTCAGCGCACGCAGTAAATCACCTTGCGTGACGATGCCGACAAGTTTTCCATCGGGGTCGCAAATGGGGAGGCCTTGCGTCATGTTGAAGCCGGGCTCTTCGCGTCCCATGCGCTCGGCCAGTTCTCCGACGGTCATCTGCGGCGGAATGCTGTGGACGTCCGTGCGCATTACCTCGCTGACTTTGACGACCTGCAAGACGCCTACTTCAAAATCCGTGGGGACGGTCAAGCCGCGGCGCGTCAGCTTCTCGGTCATGATGGAGCTGGGCAAATAGTGGAGAGCAATCATGTCCGCGATGACGCAGGTAATCATCAGAGGCAAGACGGAGTTGTAGTCGCGGGTGATCTCGAAAGCGAAAACAATCAGCGCAAAGGTGGCGCGCGCAGCAGCGCCGAAAACCGCGCCCATGGCCACGAGCGCGTATGCTCCTGGAGATAAATGCGCACCGGGAAGAAAATGATTGATGATCATGGCAAAAACGCCGCCAAGCGCGGCGCTCGACATGAACATAGGCGCGAGCAAGCCGCCGGAAGTGCCTGAACCGAGCGACACGACGAGCGCCAGGGCCTTGAAAACCATCAGCAGAACCAAAACTTTGAGGGCGAGATTATTGTGAAGGATATCGGAGATCGTGTCGTACCCCACGCCGAGGACGCGCGGGATGAAAAAACCAATCACGCCCAGGAAGAACGCACCGATCGCCGGATGCCACAAATCGTCGAGCGGCAAATGGTCGAACAAATCCTCGACCCAATAAAGAAACTTCGTGAACCCGACCGCCGCGAAACCGCAAATCACACCAAGAAGCAAATAATACGGCAAGCCATGAATCGGGTCGAAAAGGACATGCGGATCCATGGAGAACATGGAATGCTGCCCGAGCAGGAACCAGCGCACAGAAGTGGCCAACGTCGTTGCAATCACGAGAGGAATGAAGGAACGAGCGCGAAATTCGAAAAGGAGCAACTCGATGGCGAGGATCACGCCGGCGATTGGAGTGTTGAATGTGGCGGCCATGCCAGCACCCGCTCCGCAGGCGAGTAATACTTTGCGCTCGGAGGCGGTCGTAGCGATGAACTGCCCGACGAGGGAACCGAGCGCGCCGCCGGTCTGGATGATGGGGCCCTCCGCGCCGAATGGGCCGCCGGTGCCGATGGCGATGGCCGCGGAGAGCGGCTTGAGGATGGCGACTTTCGCTTCAATCCTGCTGCGAGTGGTGAGAACGGCTTCCATGGCTTCAGGAATGCCGTGACCTTTAATTTTGTCGCTGCCGTACTTGGCCATGAAGCCGACAATCAAACCGCCGATAACAGGAATGAGAATCACCCAGTATCCGAGCGTGTTTCCCTCGGGGCTGCGGAAATGAAACGACCACGTGTGATAGTAAGCGAGATTGGTGAAGAGGCCGATCAGGTCGTACAAAATGTAAGCGATGAAGCCTGCCGCGACGCCCACAAGGCCCGCAAGAAGTGAAATGTAGCCGAGACGGAACGTGCCTGGCTCGATTGTTTCGGGCCCCTTTGGGTGCGCCTGCTTCATTGTCAACAAGACCTCTTAGTGGGACTCTTGCGCGGTGCCGCTGAAACTGTGCCGACGTACTTTCACTTCTTCCGCACTTCTTTCGCACGGCGGTTCTGCCGAGAGGCGGACGTTTGGGGTCGCGACTCCCCGGCACCGTTCGCATGCGTCATCGCCGTTTCGAGTGCTCGTAGCAGAGCTCGGCCGGCGCCACGCAGTTCGGCGCGATGCGACAGCGACAGTTCGTTAAGAAGCCGGGTGCCGCGGCGCGTCACGCGCAATAGGACCTCGCGGCGGTCTGCCCGGCTGCTGGTTCGCCTCAGCAACCTCTCGGCCTCCAGACGATCCACCAAACCTACCGCGCTGTGATGCTGGATTTGCAAGCGTTCCGCGAGCACTCCGATGGTCGCCCTGTGCGTCGCAGGGAGGCCCTCAATGGCCAGCAATGCCTGATGCTGCTGGGGTTCCATCCCAGCGTCACGAGCCGCCTGTTCGCTGAAATTTATGAATCGGCGAATCTCGTAGCGAAACTGGGCGAGCGCCTGATAGTCGATTTTGTTTTGCGAACGCTTATTCACGAGCCCTTGCAAATTATATCGTAAGACGATGTAACAATGCGACTGAAATGCAAAAAACGCGCGTACATGTGTTCATCGTCTCAAGGAGTAAAACCAGCCGTTCAAACGTCGGAGGTGAAAGGTCTGTAAGGCGAGTCGCACCGACAAACCTCAGCGGCTGAAGCCGCATTGACTTGGAGGCGTTTACGGCACGGCTAAAGCCGTGCCCTGACAAAAACCGGTGTTTACGGCGCGGCCCCTTCCTCGGGGTGAACTGAAGCCGTGCCTGCACATCCTGGAGGTCCGACCCTCAGGATGCATTTATGAGATGGCTAGAACAACCAGGGAATGAGGGCGGGAACGCGGCTGCGGTAAATCTCGAATTCGGCGCCGAATGACTGGCGGAGCAAATTTTCCTCTCGGCGGACGCGGACCCAGGTTCCGCACAGAAAAAATAGGATGGCGGCAATGAGCGTGTACCAGCGGCTGGCGGCGAGACCGGTGGCGACCAGCATACCGAGCATGCCGGTGTAAATGGGATTGCGCACCAGACTGTAAGGCCCTTCGGTGATGAGCGTGTGGCCTTCGACTATGCGCGCGACGTAGGCCCACTGCTTGCCTAGCACAATGATCGCGCGCCACATCAGCCACAGTGAAAGGGCGGCGAGGACGAGCGCGGCGACGGCCACGGCGATCTCCGCCCACTTTGGCATCGGCACGATGGGCGAGAAATGTGGCCGCGGAGCTATCCAAGCAAGCGCGTAACCAATAGATTGAAGAAGGAGGCCGCCGAGTGATTTGGGGTCGCGGGCATGCTCCGCTATTTTCGACGGCTTCTTGCGCAGACCAAAAATCAAAGCGAAAACGGCCCACAGCGCCGCCATCACGAAAAAGAAAACAAGTCCAACCAAGTCCAAGGACGACTGCATTTTGCCTCGCCAAGCTGAATAAGGTGCGTCTCTTTACAATTTTTTGCGAAAAGATTTCTGCGTTTTGTTGACGCGATAGCCGAGATTTTCGTAGAAGCGATGCGCGCCTTCGCGAATCACGTTCGATCGCAGGCCGCATTCGGAGCAGCCCTTTTCACGAGCCCAATCTTCCGCGCGGGCCATTAGCAACCGGCCGATGTTCTGGGAGCGCGACTTCTCCTCGACAACCAATCCGGCGATTTCCGCACGAACGTTAGAGGCGGCAGTGCGAAAAAGAAATGCGTCGACATACCCGGCGAGCTGGCCGCCTTTTCGCTCGGCGACGAAGACAATGTGCTCGGAATCGGCAAGAATTTCGGGGAGGCGCGCGGCAACTTCTTCGGGAGTCGAAACGTAGCCAAGCTGTCCGGCGAGAGGAGCGAGCTTGGGAGCGTCAGAAATTCGCGCTTCGCGAATTGTAACCTGCGACGATTCATCTTCGCCGGACATTGGCCCTCCTAGCGCGAAGTCAGAAAAGTTTATCGGAGTCGAGGAGAATGGTCACCGGACCGTCATTGATCAGCTCGACGGACATGTGCGTCTGAAAAACACCGGTCTCGACGCGCACACCCAGCGCCGCTACAGCACGGACGAATTCCTCATAGAGCGATTTCCCCTGCTCGGGAGCGGCTGCTTGAATAAAGCTGGGCCGGCGGCCGCCGCGCGCATCGCCATACAAAGTGAATTGCGACACCGCGAGGATTGCGCCGCGTATATCGAGAAGGGAGCGGTTCATCTTGCCCTGCTCGTCGTTAAAGATGCGCAAGTTGACGATTTTTTCCGCAATCAGCGATGCGGTTTCGGAAGTGTCGGTACGTCCAACGCCGACGAAAACGAGGAGTCCCGCGTCGATTTC
>DATGJE010000102.1:0-2227 GCA_035295305.1 Candidatus Acidiferrales bacterium
AACAAGCAGGAAGTCGAAAGCGCGATCTTGAGCCTTTATTTTCCGGGCTTCAGCGAAGCGAACACATTTGACGCACTTATAGATACGATCAATCGCCTGAAGGATGTGCAGGGCAAGAAGGCGATTCTACTGGTTGGAACCGGGGCTGATACTTTCAGCAAGCACACACTCGACCAAACGTACAACGTGCTCAAGCAGACCAACGTCACGGTCTTCAGCGTGGGCGCCGCAGAAATGTTGGCAGTCAGCAATCCGAATGGCGAGTCCGTCGGCTATCTTCAATCGAAAAATGAAATGAACTATTTCGGAAGACTCACGGGCGGCTTTGCCTGGTTTCCACGCTTCGAAGGCGAAATGCCTGATATTTTCAATACCGTCGTCGAATTCCTGCGCAATCAATATTCGCTCGGCTACGTCCCGCCGGAATCCGCGCGCGACGGCAAGTATCACAAGATCAAAGTGGAAGTAGTGGACGACAAAGGTGACCCACTGATGGTTGCAAATAAGAAGGGGAAAGCGAAGAAGGTGGTCGTCTACGCGCGCGAAGGATACCTGGCGACGAAGGCCGAAACCGGAGACTAGGAATAGGAATCGCGCCGCAGGATAAGTGACGACAGAACAGAATTGATTCAGTATCCGCGCCGAAAATCAACTTGATTGATGAGTTCCCGCCCGTCGAACCATCTCTCCAGATTTTCCATCAGCAAGTCCATCTGGCGTGTCCACATGCGTTGGGTCACCGCGCTGACGTGCGGAGTAATGAAGATGTTGTCGAGCTTCCACAGCGGACTCTCCGGCGGCAACGGCTCTTCCTCGGCGACGTCGATGGCCGCGCCTGCGATTGAATGCGTGCGCAGCGCTTCAGCGAGCGCGACCTCGTCGACGAGCGTTCCGCGCGCCACGTTGATTAGATAAGCCTCACGCTTCATCAGCGCGAATTCCTTCGCGCCGATCATCTGACGGGTTTCAGGAGTTTCCGGCGCCGCCAATACGGCGAAATCCGCTTGCGGCAGCACATTGGCAAGTTCTTCTACCGGCAGAATCCGTTCGGCGAGTTGCGCATCACCGCGGCCTGAACGCGTAATGCCCCAGATCCTCATCCCGAGTGGCTGGATGCGGCGCGCCAGTTCGCGACCCGTGGCACCAAAACCAACGATGAGCAGCACGCGTCCGCTTAATTCGAGGGGCCGCGGCTTCGCGTCCCAAATTTCCTGCTGAGCCCAACGGCCCAGAGACTGGTAGCGCATCGCGTCTGGAAAGCGCCGAGCCAGCGCGATGATCGTGCCCAGCAAATGCTCGGACATGGGAACGGCGTGTACTCCCCCCGCGTTGGTCAATACAATACTGCTGCGCCGAAGCTCCGGATACATGAGTTGCCCCACGCCCGCTGCCGTGGAGTGAATCCATTTGAGTTTTTTTGCCTGCGCAAATTGATCGCGACGCAATGAGTAGCCGACCAAAATATCTGTGCTCGGCAGTTCGTCGATTACGTGCTCGTAGCCCGGCAAATGGACCACGTTCAAGTCCGGCCAGCGCCGCCTGATTCGCTCATCCATATCCTGCGGCGGGCGCCAAAGCGTGAACGCATGCCAAACGCAAATTAGGAGTTTGGTGTCTTTAGGCGCCGGTCTGTTCATGGATTTTCACCCGGTTTGGACGCCATTCATTTTGAAGGTGCGCGCAAATCGCGGCCGGTCATTTCCTTTGGCACGGGAATACTCAAAATGGCGAGAAGGGTGGGCGCGATGTCTCGCAAGGAGCCGCCAGGGCGCAAGCGCGCGTGATTGTCCTCCGAGAGCAAAATGAAGGGCACGGGATTCGTGGTGTGATACGTGTGCGGGCCGCCCGTGACGGGATCGATCATTGTCTCTGCGTTGCCGTGGTCAGCCGTGACAATCCATGCGCCACCGCGAGGCGCTAGGACCTTATGAATGCGACCAAGACATTCGTCGACAGTCTCAACGGCCTTGATCGTCGCTTCGAGTTTTCCCGTGTGCCCCACCATGTCCGCATTGGCGAAATTCATGATGATGGCGTCGAAGTCGGCCTTCTCGATTGCTTTTACGACCGCATCGGTGACACCGGCCGCAGACATCTCCGGTTGCAAATCATACGTGGGGACTTTGGGCGAAGGCACGAGGATGCGCTCCTCGCCCGAGAATGCTTTTTCGATGCCGCCGTTGAAAAAATAAGTGACGTGCGCGTACTTTTCTGTTTCCGCGCAACG
>DATGJE010000103.1:0-24950 GCA_035295305.1 Candidatus Acidiferrales bacterium
GTACCTTGAGCTTGAGCAGATGGTACCCGCCGATATTCCGCCGAGCTATGAGGAACATTGCGGCGGATTTTTCGCGGAGTTTGATGACCGGAGGATCGAGATTCTCGCAAACGCGTTTTCGACCGCGCCTTTTCGCGTCGATTGCTTCCTCATTCACCTTCACGGCGCAGTGACGCGGGTGCCGGTAACTGCTACGGCATTTCCACTGCGCAGGGATGGAATTGGCTACGACGTTGCCGCCTACTGGAAGCCGCCGAATGGGCAGCGAACTGCCAGAGAGTGGACTGAGTCGCTGAAAACGAAACTGCCTGTGGACGAAGACGGCAACTACGTGAACGTCATGGAGCGGGAGGGAGAGAACGGCGTGCGGCGCGCCTATGGTGCCAATTACGCGCGGCTCCAGCACATCAAGGCGCGCTACGATCGCCACAACCTGTTCTCGCTCAACCAGAACATACGGCCCGCATGATGGCGGGCATGGTCGCGCGGTATAAAGGCGAGCCGCAAAGGTGCGGCAATCGGGTTTTCTACTTGAGCTTTGATGAGGCGGCATTTCGATCGTTGGAGCGCGTTTCATGGGCAAATCAAGGTGTTGCGTCAAGTCCTTAGTTTCTTAGGAGGAAAGCAATGAGAGTCCGAACTTCGTTCCTCTTCGCAGCGGTTTTCGCGCTGGCCATGCTTAGCGCATCAATTTGTTACACGCAAACTCCCAGTGGAGCGCGGAATAAACCGCCGGTGGCACCTGTGCGCCCGGTGACGGACGAGTACTATGGCACGAAGATCGTCGACAATTACCGCTACATGGAGAATCTGAAAGACCCTGAAGTCCAGCAGTGGATGAAAGCGCAAGCCGATTACACACGTGCCAGAAGACGATCTATAACGTGACCTACACTACGGGGTATAACTATGACCTTGCGGGTGACCCTACGCAGATTACGTATCCCTCTGGCCGCGTCCTCTCTCTGAACAATGACAGCGTGGGGCGGCTGATGGCTGCTCAGAATCATTCAACTCAAGGGAACGATAAGGGAACGTTAAGCGACGAACAGGGCCGAAAACCAGTCACTACGACGCGAGAACGAGCTAGACGAATCAACAACTTAACGTTTGGTGTGGTGACAGCGGGTTGGAGGTTCGAGTCCTCCGCGGCTCACCACTTTCCTTTTGTTCCGTCGCGCAGGTCCGCCTCTTGTTAATTAGGCCGCACATCGTTGCGGCTTATCAGAAGGGAACGCTTGACGCATTCCTCGCGCGAAGCGCATATCGCGGCGTTCGATGCGGATTTTGCTGTCAGGAGCGACGACGCTGCAGTTCGCTGGCTTTGCGGGAAACGAGGTTGAAACCATGGTCATGTGCGTCGCGAGCAAGCTGGGCGAGTTGTACGCGGGCGGCAGCGGGGTCAAGACGAAGTCCAAGCTCGGCGAGCGCGAGCCGAGCGTCGCATTCGATCCCGTAATAACCAAGTCGCTGCGCGGCGGAGAGCACCTTCTGCAGCTTGCGGCGCGGATCGGATAAGTCGGGCTTGGATTTTGCGCGCGAGGAAAGCTCGGCGGCCTCAATGCGCGCGCCCATAATGGCGACGGGCAACTTCAAGGCCGGGTCGCCGATTGCACGAGTGAGCGTCGATGCATCAGAAATTACTTTGCGCGCTTCCGCGAGCTTGCCTTCGCGCAGCAAAACGCGAGACAACTCGGTGTCGGCAGGGATTTCATCCATTACCGCTTTTTGCGACTGAAACTCGGCAAGCGATTCTCTGAGCGCGCGCTCCGCGTCGGAAAGCTTACCTTCCTCGATGGAAATCTCCGCGAGCGCCGCTTGATTTTCGGCGACGCCACCCTTGTTCCCCACCTGCTGGCGGAGAGCCAGTGCTTGCTGGTAGTTCTGCCTCGCTCCATTCAAATCATCCTGAGCCAATCGAATATCCCCAAGGACAGCGTTGACTTGCGCCTCGTCAGTGGTCTGGCGCCTAGCTTGTGAAATGGAGAGCGCCTGAGTGGCGTACTGGTTCGCTGCGGCGATGTCGCCCTGATATAGGCGGACCGCCGCGATACTGTACAGTTCATAAGCAACGCTGTTCGAATCAGTAAGCTCGATCTGCTTTCGAGCGCGCTGGTATTGCTCTTCAGCCCGGCGAAGTTCGCCGCGAGTCATAAAAATGTCACCAAGGTTGCCCAAGGCAGCTCCCTCATTCAAGCTATCGCCACACTCCTTCCACGTCTGCGCCGCTTGGCGAAACAGTTTCTCGGCCTGCTCAATTTGTCCCTGATTTTCATACGTGATGGCCATGTTGTTCAGCACCACGCCGGTTTTTTCGTGCTCGCCCAATTTGCTGAGAAGCGCAAGGGCCCGGTTGTAGAATTCGCGCGCGCCGCTGAGGTCGCCTGTGGCGCCCCGGCGGTCGCCCATGGCGCGCAAAGCATCCGCAGCGAGAAGCGTGTTGCCAGCGGCCATGAAGATATCGTATGCCTCCTGACAGTGAGCCACCGCGCCCTGCGGGTGATCGCCATAAACCGCGTTGATACATTGACTGAGGCGGAAATGCGCATAAAGCAGTCTTTGTCCGCGGGAAGCCGCTTCGGCGACGGCTTTTTCGAAAAATGGCTGCGCCTCTGATCCCTTGGAGTAGCTAATGAGCTGGGCCTGCCAAAAATCGATGCGTGGATCTTCGGATGCGGGAGGCGGAAGCTTGCGAAGCTGATCGAGGACAGCAAAGGCTTCTTCACGGCGTCCCTGGGCGTTGAGCACGACGATGAACTGCTCGGCGTAATCCACACTGTCCGGGTAGAGAGTATAGAGGGCGCGATAGGCGGTAGCGGCTTTGTCCAGCTCCTTCAGGCTTCCGAAATAAGCGCCTTCGACTTGTAGCCTGTCGGTTTCAGGAAGGCCCGCAGAAAGTTGGTATGCCGTCTTGATTTCAGCGTCGGCCTTTTGGTCGTACCCTAGGC
This sequence comes from Candidatus Acidiferrales bacterium, assembly GCA_035295305.1. Taxonomy (GTDB): domain Bacteria; phylum Acidobacteriota; class Terriglobia; order Acidiferrales; family UBA7541; genus DAHUXN01. The sequence goes on from DATGJE010000103.1 coordinate 2,949, forward strand.
CACCCCAGGTACGGAAGAGCATGAGGTGAACAAGAGGAAACCGCGGCGCGAGTTTCTCCGCTTGAAGGAAAAGGTCTTTGGCGGCGGCAACGTCAGCTTCACGCAATTTCGCAAGGCCGAGAGAGTAGAAACGATTAGCGTCCGGATCCGAAGGAAGCGATGAAACCACGCTGACTTCCTCCGATTCGCTGATCACGGGCAGACCCAAACGCTCGCGAAGGGCGACACCGACTTTGGCGACTAGTCCGAAAAATTGCTTTTCGCTGCCGGTCTCTGCTCCTTGGTACAACATTTCGCCGGTCTGAGCGTCCTGCAATCGAAAATCGACGCGGACGCTACCGTCTTGCGGTTCCCCCAGAGTTGCGAAGGAACCGAGAACGAGCAAGTCGCTATTGAGGGCCTTCCCAATGCGCGAAGCAGTTTGCTGGCTTAGGGAATCAGTCTCAGACCACGGCGAAGTTATACGAAATTGCGCAACATTCTCGCCCGAGACGACGCGCAGCTTGCCGCCGGCGCCGAGTTCCGTCCGCAACATTTCCGCAAGCGCGGTGGACAGCCACGCATCGCTGCTTCGGCCGGTGGCGTTTTGAAAGCCGAGCACGGCGACAGAGCGACCAATTGCCCCGACGTCAACGTTAGCCTCCACAGGTCGAGTTGAAGGAACTGCAGCGCGCCTGCGAAAAACAAAAAACGCCGTGATCGCAAGCATAACTGCGACGGTGCCGAAGACCGCGGCCCAGCGGCGATGCCGGAAATTTGATGGAGCTGCATTCCGAATCGCGGGAGTTTGTTCCTGAGCAGCGGGCGATGGAAGCGCCGATGCGATTTCAGGTTCGGTTGCTACCGGGTAATCCTCGAGGGTCACTGGCGCGATGAAACGATACCCGCGCTTCGGAACGGTTTCGATGAATCGAGGATTATCTGCGTCATCGTCGAGTGCTGCTCGCAGGCGTTTGAGCGCGGCGTTCAAGCTGCCGTCAAAATCCACATAAGTTCCCGCCGGCCACAACTCGCGCCGAAGGTCTTCGCGACTGACGACTTGACCCGCGCGGTCCAGAAGCATTGCGAGGATGCGGAAGGACTGCTCCTGCAGGCGAATGCGTACACCTTTGCGCGTGAGACGCGCATTCTCCAGGTCAGCTTCAAAAAGCCCAAATCGGAACAGCCGGGACGTTGCGCGAATGTTCACAGGGCCTCGCGGGAGCCTGAAATTTTGCCGCGGAGTATATCACGAACAGTGAGCGAAAGTGGACACCGAGTCAGAGGAGGGGACAGGTATCGCGTTTTGTTGTGATTAACAGGTCACAAAAACGTCGGCGACTCGTCCTTTGACGCTGGCTCGATTTCCGTTTATTCCGGCTCATGAATCTGCAAAAGCCACTTTGAGGAGGCTCGACCAATGAACAAGACAGTGAGCAGGACTATGGCAAAGTTTCTTCGGCGGGCCACATTGGCGATCGCTTGCAGCGTTCTTGCAGTGAGTGCGGCTTACGGGCAAAGCGGCGGCGGATCGGGCGGAAGCAGCGGGCCGTGCTCGGTGTCGCAAATTCGGCTCAGGATTGTGACGGGCGGCGACGACTTGCGCGGCGGCAAAGACAACTTGAACATTCAAATTCTTTTTGCCGGCGGCAGGGCTCCCCAAGTTGCGCTGAACGTTAATAAGAGCCAGAACTGGCCGAACAATAGCACCAACACCGTCGACATTCCGCTCAACCAACCAGTGCCTCCTGACCAGATTATAGGGCTTCGGTTGATTCACATCGCCGACGGCGGTTTTAACTTCAACAGCCTTCCGAGCGTGCTTACTCCCGCAGCGCCGTGGGAGATACCTCAAGCGTTCCTAAGCCCAGATAACTGGGACATGTCCCTACTACAAGTCGCCGCCATTGGAAATGGCGTGGGCGCGCGCATTGCAGCACACGGGTTCAATCGCTTTACAGGCAGTAACCCAATACTTACCGTCGCGACACACGTGCCAGCCAATGCGTGCGGCTCAGGCCGACCGACAGGTAATAGTGGTGGCGGTTCCGGCGGCACGGGTTCTGGCGTCCTGAATCCGGGAATTAACCCTGGCGGTTCTGGCCTGCATTCGGTCACAGGTGGCAGCACTGGTTCTGGAGGTCTCGGGTCAACCGGCGCAGGCACGAATCGTACGTTTCAGCCCCTTATACCGCGCGGAGGGTCGAACTCTGGTTCTGGCTCAGGTTCTGGCGGCGGATCTGGAGCAGCGGCGCAGTACGGACGCAACGTGACGGGAGTGGTCCCTGGTCCGCCGACGCAAGGCGGCACGCAACCGTGGCAGAAAAACAGGATAGTTACCCAGGCACTGGCGCGCGCCATTCCAATTGGACCGAAGCCGAGCGCTCCCAGCGGACCTGGCAGCGACTCGAACAGCGCGATCATCGCGATACTGCGACAGCAAAGTGCCGCAGCCCGGCCCTTGCTATCGCCCGCATTCACAGGAGGAGTGCGACCAGTCACGGCGCCAATGGGAGGGCCGACAGGCGGGACATTACTCGCGGGCGGCGCAAACCAAAATCCCACTTTGCTTAACGGGCCAGGCGGGGCAAGCCAAGGCGGCACGATGCTCAATGGGGGTAGCGCGAAAGCTGACGATTTGAGTCCACAGCCGTACCCGCCCAAGGGATCAGCGGCACAGGTTGGGGCAAGCCAGACGATGTCGGCGCAAGGCAGTACGCCAACTGGGACAGCCGTGAGATCACAGGCGACTGCGTTGACGCCCAGCGGTCCGCAGCGCCAGCAGCCGACGGGAGGGCAACACCCGACACCGTCGCTTATGACGCGAGCCGCTACCGCAAAACAGGCACAGACACAAGTTTGCATCAATGGAATCGGAACCGTTGATGGTCAAAAATCCGGCGTGTACTTCAGCCCAATCGCCGGAGCTGAAGGCACATTCGTGATTCAAGGCTGCGGGTTTGGAACAACACCAGGCCAAGTGTATTTGAGCGGCGTGCACTACCCCAGCGGCCCGACTATGTACCGTCCGATGGGCATTGCGTTGGGTCAGGTAGGTTTTCAGATCCCAGCGAACAGCTGGAGCGACCGGCAAATCGTGGCGCAGATTGATCCAAACGCCGGCGGCCTTTACGACACGAATAACGTGACGCTGGTGGTGAAGACGGCGAGCGGGCAACTGTATCAGGCGACCGGCTTCAATTTCGCTGCAGCGTACGACTTTCAAACGCTGACTTCCGTTCCGCAATCGCCCAGCGCGGTCACTCTCCATCTCGCTACAGTCAATGATTCGACCGGCAGCTCTGTTCTCCCGTTGTATGAGACGCCCTGGATATACAGTTCACCACAGCATACCCTCGGGGTCGATCGGAACAGAGTCAGCTTCACGTTTCCGGGCTCGTACACGTTCCCGGGCGGCACGGACACCTACCAGTTTCACTTTGCGCCGGGATTTCGTCTAGCGAACAACGGCGTGCAGCTGTACCACTCAGACCTAACGGCTGCGAGTTGCCAGTCATCACCGAACGGACAATTCTCAGCCAGTGGGAATTGGGCGGTGAACTACACTTCTCCCACATCGGTTCAAATTTCCTGGCAGGAGCAAGGCTGCTGGCCGAACGGCACGGCCGGAGACCCTCTCGATTATGCAAGCGTTTCCGCTTACAGCTTGTGGATCACCGTTTGGGGCCCGCGCGGCGTGAGTCCGTGGTGATCAGTAGCGGAACAAGAGGAGATTCGACCATGAAGAAAATAAGAGGGGTCCTGCTGTTTGCGGTTCTGGTTCTGAGCAGCGCGGCATTTTGCCGAGCTTCGTCGGCGCAGCAGGCACAGAAGCCGCTGGCAAATGCAGACGTCCTCAAACTACTGCGCTCTGGCATCTCCGAGCAAAACATCCTCGACGCGATCCGAACCCATCCGGCCACGTTTGACGTTTCGAATCAAGCCAGAGCCAGCTTCGACAAAGAGTGCGCCGCGATCAAGCCCGCGAATATAAGCACAGGCGCCTGGGCTACCAAGATAGGAGACGTCTGGAATGCCATGAAGAATGTCGTGATCTGCCAGGAAACGAATGGAAGGGGCGGAGAGGGCGCCTGCGATTTGAATCCGCTGCAGTCCTCACCGAGAAACACTTCTTCAGCGCCTGCGACCATTCCATCGAAAGGGAACGGACGGACCGAGTATGAGGCGGTGACGCTGGAACGCGGAGTCACCCACGACCCAGGCTTTGCGAACTGGGCAAACTCTGCGCAGCAGGGACAAAAGCCGGTGATCAACATCACGCCGACCAGGACTAATCCTCAGAGAGACGCCGCGCCGCTGGCGGATGCGGCCACAAAAGCAAAAACTGAGTTGAAGCTGGAAACACAGTTCGCTGCTTTCAGAAACGCAAGAGCATCTGTCACGCGCGTCCCCATGAAGACACCGGCAGTGAACGTTCGTGAGATCGAGGCCCTGAAGCGCCAAGAAATGTTCGTGGATGCGTTGCGAAAACAGGCGGGCATTGAGCCGCTTAAGGCCGCGAGCGGCCAGCTCGGCGCGAATTCGAAAACAATGGCCACAACTCAGACGTCGCAAACGAATAATCAAACAACTATTGGCTCGGCTCCAGTTCCGATGCGCATTACGCCCGCGGGTTCGTCCCTGGCCGGCAGCGGCACACTCCAGCTCAGCGGCGGAACCAACCAGGGTGGCTCAAAGACGGTTGCACCGCCACAAACAATCGCGCCTGCGGGTTCGCCCTCGACCGGCAGTGGCACACTTCTGCTCGGCGGAGGAACCAACCAGGGCAGCTCAAAGACGGTTGCATCATCACAGACAGTCGCGCCCGTAGGCGCGCCGATGATGCGGCAGGTGCCGACCTCGTCCGCGCAGTATCAACCACCGAGCGGACCGAATCCAAAACTGGTCCAGGGTGCAAACACGAGGATGTGCGTGACCGCGCAAATCTACAGCGTGAACGGCGTCTCCAGCGTCCAAAATGCCACTTCGCCCGTCGTCTTTACTCAGGATCCCGTGTACAACGATTACATCATCACCGGCTGCGGGTTCGGCAACACGGAGGGAGGGCAGGTCTACCTCTCGGGTGCAGTGACTGGCGGACGAATCAACATGACCGTCTACCAGTGGACCCCGACGATGATCGAGGCGAAAGTTCAGGCGGGCTTGACTGGTGTTTTGGACGGATGGCCGGACCTATTCGTTGTCCCGCCGGGAGGCAGTGCGCCCGCGAAATTTGCAAACTGCCGCTTTTACGCGCAGCGACAAAGCGTGCTTTTGCCGAGCATCCCGCAAAACTATGCGCATCTGGCGAGTGAGACCGTAGGGGACGGCAAACACGGGTTCGGCACTATGTATTGCCCAGGTCCGGGTCAGATGCACCTGTTTCCGTGCATCTCCTTCAACTACGGGGAACCACTGGATGGCGTCACCAACAATCCATCCCAACGCGGTCTCACGTCAACAGCTGTCTCCAACGCAGTGGATCGCGACGGCGGACCATTGCAGTTTAATCCTGGCGAGGATGTATATGACTTAAGCAATTTGGCGCCTGGATTCGCTATCGATTATTTCGGAGTGCATTGGTACACGTGGAGCCAGAGCGCCTGCGACGACTTTAGGATAAATGAGATGAAAGCAGGCGATACCGTTAATTGGTCGTATCAGGGCCGCCTTGACCAGTATTTCCAGAAAGGCAGTCAAATCATTGTCGATTGGCCTGTGGATTACTGCACGAGTAACTGGATAGGGCTGTTCAGAGACTTCTCATACTACAACTCCGGATACAGCCTCGAGGTGCACGTCAAAGGCCCAATCGGTGTCGATCCCTGGACGGGACAGCCGACTAGTGGCAATTAATCGCGAAAGCAGCGAGGGAATGCCGACAAGAAACCTACGGAGAAAGGAGCTAGGAAATGATTCGTCGAATTTTTGAAGTGGCCGGGACTCTACTGGTGGCCGGATTCATGACCTTCTCGCTCGCTGCGCAGCAGGCGCAGAAGCCGCTGACGAACGCGGGCGTGATCAAGATGGTGAAGGCAAAGCTATCGGAATCGGTCGTCGTGGCGACGATTCAATCAAGCCCCGCTAATTTCGACATTTCGCCGGACGGGCTGATTGCACTGCAGAAAGCTGGCGTCACACAAAACGAAATGGACGCAATCGTAGCTGCGCAAAAGGCTGCGAACGGAAGCTCAGCCACTCCTGCTCCAACGAATGCTGATGCCGGGGGCGCGAGTCCGGCGCCCGCTGCTGCGCCGGGACCCAGATGGCGGATGCCGTCGGTGACGGTTCTGGAGAGTGGTGGCGCGCAAGCGCTGCCGTTGGAGAAAACGCAATTGGCGGAGACGAAGGCAAAGCCGACATCCATGACCAGCCTGGCCGGGGATTCCGCAGTGACGCAAGGAATTCAAGCCGGTGTCAATGATGCGACTTGGGGCGCAGCGTCGCACATGAACTCGGCCGTCGGTGGCTCGGCCGTGGAACAGGCGGGAGGCATTTTTGGAGGGATGATGGCGCGGCGCCAGCCGACCGTCACGTATGTGTGGGGTGTGCCGGGTGCCGCGTCGACGAACGTGCTGCAAACGACCATGCCGCAGTTTTCTGTGAGCTTCGCAAATGCCCCCGGCGTGAATGCGAATGAATTCGCGCCGGAAATCGTGAAGCTCACTCCCGCGCAGAATACCTGCCGTTTAGTGGGCGCGACAACAGGCAAAGAAGATGTCCGTTCACACGATGCTGCGGACTGGGAGATTTATTCGTCATTTGTGGAGGAGCGCGTCGCCGTAACCCTGCAAAAAACAAACGCGGGCGAATACCAAATGTCGCCCCAGTCGGCGCTGTTGCCTGGCGAATATGCGGTTGTGCTGCGGCCGATCTCGAAGAACGAGAAATTCTCCGGCGGAGACGTGGCGCGCGGGCAGGGCCCCGGGCTCATGTTCGACACGCTGTGGTCGTTCCGGGTCTCCGACGACGCGCAGTAGTACATGAAGGCAAGTGAGCACGCCATGAAAGCACGAGCGAGCAACGGCGACCGGCGCAAACGATGAAACGAAACTATGGAGTGAAAAGCGCTGCGGTGATTGCGGCTGCCATTTTGTGCGGCGGCGTCGCGACGGCGGCGAATGTGGATCTGAAGCCCGGCAAGTACGTGCTGACGATTACGTATGAAGTGCAAAACCAGAGGCAGAACGAATCGCGGAGCGGCACACGTTGCATCACGCCGCGCGATTTGGACAATCCGGAGAGAATTTTCAGTGACCAGGTGACTGTGAGGCCGAAACAGGAAGAGTCCTGTTCCGTGAAACAACTCATGAACATTAGCGGAAAGATTTCGTACGACGCGGAGTGTTCAAACCGCACAGTGCACGTGGAAGGAAACGTAAGCGCCACGGGATTTTCAGTGGTGAGGACGGTGAAGCCCAAGGCAAGCCAGGGAGTTTCTCTGAAGTTCACGGTCAGAGGAACACGAACAGGCGATTGCGTGACGGCGGTCAACACCGCCGAGCGTTAGTGAGCAGCAAGGGCGCCAAGAAGTTTGCGCAGTGAAGGAGCGCCGATGGCACCACGCGAATTTCGTTTTGTGCGGCAGGTAATGTGGATTGTGATGGGAGCGGCGCTGGCCATGACGTCAGGATGCAATCTCGGATCGCAGAGCAAGGCTGAGGAAGGTTCCGGAACCGCTGTTCCCGTGATACAGCCGAACAGATTCAACCCGACCGGCGCGAGCGTCTGTCTACAGCAAATGATCAAGAATCCGCCGGGGCCCTTCCATGTGTCGTTCGCCGAGAAATCGTCGGGGCAGGACGCCTCGACTGTTGAAGCGGACGTCACGCCGGCCACCATTGACTATACGAAACGTGACACCAGCGCCGGACAAACGTCTACCGATACCAAACATCTGGTGCGGGCGCAGGTTAGGGAAATGGAAGTTGATTTTGACCTGATGAAGCCCGTGCCGTGGCACGGGGAACTGGTGGCGGCGCAGGACGCCGCGAAATCCGCGGGCATGGAGAACGTCAACGGCTACAACGCCGCGAAATACGCGATCGACACGGCGAATGAGCCCGCTGCTCAGAAGGCCACGTTCCTTTCGCTGCTGGCGGTGAAGGATTACAAGATCGTCGGTTCCGCCTGGGTGACGACCGACACTGGCTGCCTGGTCAAGTACGACATCGATTTGGAACAGGATGGCAAGGGCGGCAGCGTCAAACGGACCCACTTTGAAGGGAACGTCACGAAACGCTAGTTGCTGCCGCGAGGCGGAAGCGCGATTAAACGCGAGTTCAGTAAGCGGCCCGAATTGAGAAACGATTAACGACGAAACGAAAGGAGTTTGACATGGCAAATTGTACGAAGTGTGGTGCAGCGATAGCGGAGGACAGCGCGTTCTGCGGAGCTTGCGGGCAACCAAGGACGCAAGCAAGCTCGGTCACGCCAGCGAGCGGTTCGGCTGCGGCCGCTCCTGCGATGGCCGTAGGCGCCAGCACGGTTTCCGGCGGAACGGCGACCGGCACAACCAGCGCGCCCGGGCTGACCATGAATATGGCGGCAGCTTTGTCGTATGCGCTGGGAGCGATTACCGGAGTGCTGTTCCTGGTGCTGGAGCCGTACAAGAACAACCGGTTTGTTCGCTTTCACGCGATTCAGTCGATCATTCTCAACGTTGCAGTCGTGGCGCTCGCGATTGTGTGGAACATCATTGTGGGAATTTTGGTGAGCATCGGGGGATTCTGGGTGCTTACCGTCGCTTTGCCGCTGGACTGGCTATTTGGCCTGGGAGTTTTTGCGCTGTGGTTGTTCTTGATGTTTCAGGCGTATAGCGAGCGCGAATTTCGCATTCCGTGGATTGGGGACATCGCCGCAAAGCAGGTGCACTAAGGCTGGTAGGTGTCGCGGTCAAATTTTGGTTCGCGGAAATTGTTGAGCACGCGGAGAAGAAAATTCCGCAGCGTGAAAAGGAAAACGGAGGCTGGGTTATGCACCACCTGAAGATTGAACGCTGGTCGTTGGGCATATTGCGGTGCGCGTCTGCGGCAATTTTTGCGCTGCTGGTGGCGCACAGTACGCCTTGCGCTCGCGCGCGAGGCACCGGCGCTGGAACAGGCACGGTAACACTCACCGTTACGATGAGCGACGCGGGCGTGTTCGGAGGGGATTCGAACAAAGGAAAAGTGAAACTGAGCCAGCCGGCGCCAGCGGGCGGTGTGACGGTGCATCTCGGATTCGGCAAGACCCTCCTCATGGCGCCGTGCGGGCAAACCGCACGCTCAAAAAGCAATGTGCCTGCAAGCATGCCGAGCTGCGTGAACCTGCTCGCGGGAGCCACCTCGGGAACGTTCACCGTGAGCACGATTAATGTCAAGACTTCCAAACAGGTCAAAATCATTGCTCAGTTGGGCGGATCTTCCGTTTCCGGGAAAACCTCTTTCCTGGTGAATCCTGTAACCGTCAGCTTCTCTCAGATACCGACAGGCGCCATGGACTGGGGTAGCTCTGCGACGTGGGGAGTGACGTTAAGCCATATTCCGAAGAGCGGAGCAACGGTGCTTCTGAGCGCCAGCGGCGTGACCGTGCCGGCCAGCGTGAAAGTGACGGGCGCTCCCGCGACGTTCATTGCCAAGGCCCCGACAATATCTCCGTGTTCAATGTCACCTTCTTCTTCTCCTGTTTCAGGAAAGATCACCGCGACATGGGAGGGAGCCTCCGCGAGCGCCCCAGTCACGGTGGGCAAGAATAACGGCCAACCATCCAGATATACGAGCAACACGATTCGAATCGATCCTTACGCGATAGTGGGCGTAAGCCACGATGCGCAGGTGGTTGTCCTCAAAGGCTCCGCCTGCGCTGACAGCTTGGCCGGCGGAGACGTCATGTTCATCAAGAAACTCGGCGTTCTCAAAGTTGGAGGAGTCAAGAAGATTCCCTCCGGCGAGATTGCGGTGGGTGTGAGTTCCGCGTCGCTCACGGATTTCATAAACGATGGCACATTGCAGATGCTAAAGGAAACGCCGCAGACTGCGACTGAGCCTGGTGGCTCCAACAGTCCGGGCAACCCTTGGGCAGATACCGCCGAGCCCTATCACGAGCAAAGCCCGGGAGAACAGCCGTGGAAATATACAACGAGCGGCACAGCGAGCAGCTATTCGTTCACCGCGTTCAAAGAAAACAATGGGCTATCGGCCAGCGTTAGCGGCAAGGGTCAGGTAAATGGCGGCTACAATTTCCTGGTGGTGATTCATCAGGACAAGCTGCAGCAGGCAACCTTCACGGTTCCGACTGACGGCACGCTGGACGTCACCTGGATGGCCCAGACCACTGCTGCAGGCCAGGGCATTGGAGAATCCCGCCTCAGAATGGCCCCTTTGTATTCCGGACTGGTAGATGACCGCGCGGATGACATTCCTTTTCTCTTTCAGATCTACGCCAATTTCATTTTTAAGCCCGGTTTTGGAGAGAAGGCCGCTGCGCAGGGGCATTTCAAGATCACTTACAAAGGAGACGGAGGCATAGACGGCTCCTCGGCGGTGAACAATTCTCTCGATGTAACACCTGATATATCGAGCACGACCTCATCTGCTAAGGCAGCGCATGGCGTAGTGGCGGCCATCAATGCGCCAAAATTCGCGATGACGTTCAGCAAGGATAGCTTCCTTTGGGCGTTGGCCAACCGGCTCCCCAGCGCGTTGAACATGAAAGGCGCAGACTTGGCGGATGGTCTCGAAGGTCAATTGAGCGCGGCATACGCCAGCAAGCACACTGTCAACATCAAGTACCCCGAGGAAGACGACTATTTCGAGCTCCCCGGCGCAGCTTACGTCCAGTGGGTCGCGTCAGTGGCTTACGCCGGCCAGGGCCTAATGGGCGCAGGCCTCCTCAGTCCGGTTCCGTGCCAACAGTATTACCAGAACTATTTGGTTCAAGCAGGCATAGACAAGGACATGCTCGGCTCCATCAGCGGTTCTGTGCCGCCGGACAAAGGCGTCGAAGTCTTTAAGAAGACGGGAGTGTCGGCAATCCCGTCTATTCAGGGATGCATGCCCAAGAAGTAAGCGGCGGGTGAACCGAAAACGCCGCCGGTCGAAATGAGTGCAGCAGGGGAACCGCGGAACATGAGAGGAGAATTCAGATGACATTGCAGCCGAATGACAGAGGTTTCGTGGGAAGTGTTGTTGCGGGCGTCGCTGCGCTGGCGCTGCTGGCTGCTTCTGGATGCACCTCGGGCACGAAATCGGGCGGCGCGGCCGCGCAGGACGCGGCCAGCTCCGACGCTCACATTGACGTGGGATGCATGCTGGGCCACGTCGAGAAGCCGACAGAATCCTTCCACTATTCCTATAAGTACTCGGATGCGTCCCAGTCGGTGGATGATGAGGCAGATGTCACACCGGAAGCCATCGATATCGTGTTTAAGGGTACGTCCGGGTCGCGCTCGCTCCATGCTGTCCGCTCGGACGAGAACAGTTGGAACAACGCGCTCCTGAGCCTGTCCAGCCTTGCCTTCACTGGGATGACTGGCAGACTTGCCGGCCTGGAAGGCATGTCCGCGATTGTCAGCCGCGGCGCAGAGGCGGTGAACGGCTACCAGGCAACGAAGTATTCCATTGATACCACAAGCGCCAACTCGTCGGACCAGAAGGCAATCGAGATGCTCTTCGGCCCGGGGAGTTATGACAAGGGAACGGTCTGGATGGGGCAGGATGGCTGCGCGGTGAAGCTCCTTCTGGATGAAGGACTCGTTTTGCCGAACGGCGTGGAGAAGCGGCACTTCGAGATAGCCCGAATCAAGAAATGAGATGGAGAACGATTGGCAAGTTGGAGAATGACCGGCTCGCTTGCAGTGCATCGGTGAGCGGAGGTTGAAATGGCGATTACGTGCAATCAATGTGGAGCGGCGCTGACCCAGCGCGACGCGTTCTGCACAAAATGCGGAGCGCGCCGCGAAAATTCCACGGAATCGGCTGCGGCGAAGCGCTTTTGCACAAAGTGCGGCGTACCTCTTTCAGGCGAGACGAAATTCTGCACGAAATGCGGTACACCGGTGGACGTTGCTGCAAGCAGCCCGGCATTGGCGGCAACAAGCGATTCGGCGTCTGCGGAAAAAGCTTCGGCGGCAACCTCCGGTAGTGTGGCCACAAGTGGAGTTGGACCTCAGACTGCCGCTTCCTCGAAATCCGCGGCAGGAATTCCGAAAGGGGCAATCCTTGGCGGTGCCGTCGTGGTCGTAGTCTTCTTACTGGTCGTGGCGGTCGCCGGTTTCATTAACGCAGCTCATCGCGCCCGGCAGAAGGCAGCCGAAATGCAAGCCGCGTCCGACATCGAGAAAAACTTCAAGGATTTCGGGGGCGCAACAAACGGCCCGGCTCAAAAAGCGAATGGATCGTCGCCGGCGGACGCCAATAAAAGCATGAACGACCTGGCTGCAGCCGCAAACGCCCTAGCACAGAACGCGCAGAAACAGGGCGGGACGAATCCGCCGAATGCGATCCCGGGAATTTCTGGCGCGGCTTCTGGGTCCGCATCCGCGCCCGGTTCTGCTGGCGGGTCCAATCCTGCGCCTGGTTCTCCTGCTGCCATCGCTGCAGCCTCGGCAGCGGTCGATGCCGCGCTGATCCCGCCGCCGCTGCCCAAGCCCGCCCCTATCGTGCCGGTCGCCGGCACGGGAGATCCGGCGCATGACTGGCCGCTGGAATACGAACGCACTGTGAGCGGCCCAGAAGCGGATCTCGTCGTCCGGACAGGCGACATCAACAATCTCGGTTTTGGCTGGCCAAAAGGATTCGATCCTTTCTCCGGCCAGTCAACACCAACCCATCCTTGGCCGAATATCGATCACATCCTACCGAACGCGCCGCCGGGAACCGACCGGATAATGTTAGGCACAGGTGTGATGCCTGTACACATGAGCATACAGCACGTCGCGGGCCAGGCAGACCGTATCGTCGTCGCCTTGATTGTGAAGCAGGGACTACCAAGCGATGGATACAGCGGCTCGCTCGGAGATTGCTTCCTGGTACGCGATTTCGAAACGCAACTCGAAGATCCGCACGCGCCGATAGTTATCGCGTCCAAAGAAGAAGGCCAGCAAGAAATGACACGGTTCTGGGCTCCCAAGTGCACACGAGAACGCGAGCTTACAGCTCCAGTTCCAGTTGTGATGTCAGTCGGTGCCCTGCCCGCTGGAATCGACGCCGTGGTTTTCCAGATCTTTGTGGATGACTTTCAACCACGTCCGATGCACTCGCACTTCCAAGTGAGCCTGAATGGCACGCGAATTCCGAGTTTCGAGTACGCGATAAATTCGCTGGACCAGAGCGGGCCGATCGGTAAACTGCTGACTCTCCGGCTCCTGCCGGAGTATTGGCCGTTGCTGAAATCCGGGACAGTAAATCTGTTGATTGACGATCCGACCACGCATGTCCCCGACGGCTATGCGATTGACTTTGTGCGCATTTTGGTGAATCCGCACAAGTTCAAATACGAGGTGTCGCTCACCGCCACCGTGACGGACGCGGACACGCATAAGCCCATTACCGGCGCGATGGTCAGTGCCGGTCTTACATCTGCTGCCGCGGACAGCCAAGGAAAATGCGAACTGAAACAGCTTCCAGCAGGGCTGGTTGTTGCAACAGCGAGTGCGCCGGGATACGACGAAAATTCCGTGCCGGTCGATTTGCCGGCCGGGCAGACCGGAAATGCTGACATTCAACTGCACCGCCATCAGGAAAGCACCGCAGCGCTCGAGCAATCCATCGCGCAAACGGGTTCGGCCGAGATTTACGGAATTCATTTCGACACGGGTTCGTCGAAGCTCCGCTCGGACAGTTTGCCGGCGTTGAACGCGGTGCTTGGCCTGATCAACAACCATGCCGGTTCGCGCTGGATCATTTCGGGTCACACCGACAATCAGGGCTCGGACAAGCTGAACGTTCCGTTGTCGAAAGCGCGCGCCGCTTCCGTCATCGTCTGGCTTACGGCGCATGGCGTCGCGGCAAATCGACTCGAGCCACAAGGATTTGGCGCCACGCGCCCCGTTGCCGATAACGCAACGGCGAATGGAAGATTCTTGAACCGCCGCGTCGAAGTCGCGTTGGCGAAATAATTCTTACGGGGAGGCGATATGAAGATGAAATCTATGATTCTGGGACTGCTTCTTGTTTTCGCTGGGTGCAGTTCGCGAGCGGCTTACGCTGCTCCACCGAAGGATGCTTGTGCACTTCTCACACCGGCCCAGGTCAGCGCTGTTCTTGGCGTCCCTGCCGCAGGCAAGGCCCTCGGTTCAAAGAGTTGCATTTGGGTTCAGACCGGCGTGAAGCCGGGCTCGCCAAGAGGGAGAGTCGACGTCGTGATCCTGATTATGCAGGGATACACCCAGGGGTATGCGGTAGCGAAGATGCCAAACGCACCAACCTCCGCAACACACGTGAGCGGCCTGGGCGATGACGCCTACTACCTCAGCATGACCTCCGGCGAGGCCATGGAACTCCGCGTCAAGAAGGGGACCGTTGCATTCGGTATCCTAGTGCAGCGCAGCGGCACCCTCTTTACGCCTGACCAGATCAAGGACAAGGAAAAGACCCTGGCGCTGGATGTCCTCGCAACGCTGTAAAGGGCTTGCCGTGGCAGTGGATGATTAGTCGACGTCGCGAGCCGAAGATCAAATTTGAGGAGGATCACGATATGAACTGGAAATCTAGAGTAGCAGTAGTTCTGGGGACGTTTCTTGTTTTCACGGTATACAGTTCGCGAGCGGCCTACGCGGCGCCGCCGGCGGACAACTGTGCTCTGCTCACACCAGCACAGATTCAGAAGGTCCTCGGGCAGCCGTTCGGCGCGCCCGGGGAGGGCAAATGGCCGCCGGCCTATGGCAAACAACCGTGGGGCACGCAGTGCCAGTACAATTCGCAAAAAGGTCCGGACACAAAGGTCACTTTCATCGTTTACTTCGAGCAAACAGCCGCAGAGGCGAAGCAAACCTTCGATAAGTTGTCCATGTGGTTCCCGGCCAAATCGAAGCCGGCGATCGGAGACTCCGCGTACATGGATAACAGCCATGCGATTCATGTTCTGAAAGGCAAAGTTCGTTACTACATCTCAATCGATCCCGCGAATGAAAAGCAGGTGAAGGATCTGGCAACGTCTGTCGCCGGGCGCATTTGAATCGGCGATACGCTGCAATTTCTTGGGCCTGAATTGAATCTTAATCTGAATTGAACTTTAAGAGGAGGAACCAATGAGGAAGACCACAGTAGGATGGATGGTTTGTTTGGCGGCTCTAGGCTTCGCGGCCACAGCACTGTTGGCGCAATCGCAGTCGGGAAAGCCCACGACAGACGCGGCGAGGGCGGCAAGCGCGCAGCTCACGCCGCTGAACATGAAGACCGGCGTTTGGCAAACGACTATGACTGGGAAGTACAGCGGACTCCCGCCACAAATGGCGGCAGCGATAAATCCCACTCCCCATGCGTACAAGAGTTGCGTCAAGCCGGAGCAGTTGTCCAAAGATCAGTGGGCCAAAGGGTTGGCTGGATACAAGTGTTCCTCCATGACTGTGCTGAAATCCACCGGCACCGACGTGGACGTGCAAGCCACAGGGTGCGACGTGAGCAATGGCATGACGGCCGAGGGACACGGCAAGTTCCACATGGTGGACTCGGGCCACCTGACTGGATCGATGGATGTGACGTTTAGCGGCAACACTCCTTTTGGTGACAGCGGATCAGTGCACATGCATGCGGATTACAACAGCAACTGGATCGGCGCAAGCTGCCCCGCTGACATGAACTAGAAAACCGCGGCGAAGCGGCAGCGGAGTCTCGTCGCGGCTAAGCTCCGAGACCTAATGATATGAGCCGAAGGCGTTCACTGTTTGCATCAGCAGTGTCGGTGTTGATGCTCGTTGTGCTTTTGGGATGCGGCACAGCTTTGCCCACGATGGAGCAGGACAAGGACGTGCAACAGCAGAAGCAAGCAACAGGAGCGCCATCCGCAGCAGCGGGCAGCGACAATGCGGAAATTGATTTGCAGTGCGCAGCGGAACGGATCCGGAAAGCGCCGGCGCCGTTCCACTGGTCCTACAAAAAAGAAGTGATTGGGCTGAGTGCTGTCGATTGGGAGGCAGACATCACGCCGGATTCCATCGCGGGAACGTCGATCGACAGTTCGGGTACGCGGTCGATTCACGCCACCCGCTCTGACAGCACCAGCTGGAATACCGCCGTGCTCACCTTGACCGGCCCGCTTCCGGCGAGCTTGTTCGCGCTGGTGAACAACTCATCGGCAACGGTGCGTGCCAGCGCGGAGAACATGAATGGTGAGAGCACCATCAAGTACGTGATAGACACTTCGCGAGACAAGCCAGCCGACGCTTCGCTTATCCGAAGCGTGCTGGGTGCGAATGGCTCTGTGAAAGGTTCTGCATGGGTTACGCGGACCGGATGCCCCGTCAAGTTCGTTTTGGATGTTGAGCAACATAACAACGATGGGACCGTGCAAAAGGAGCATTACGAAGCGAATGTCACGCAGCCTTAGCACCGTTTCAAATTGTACATGTGAGGAAACACGAAAATGGACAATCGTTCCGCACAGCAGCAACAACAGGCCGAATTCATCAAGGACTATCTCTCCGGACAAGTCCCGAACCTCGGCCGGCGAGCACGGCGCGGCTGCCTCACCAAACTTTTTTTGCTGCTGCTTGTAGGGATTCTCGGCGTCGCCCTGCTTTATGGCTTGGTTTTAATAACTGACCCATGGGCATTCCATATCGGCGGACGCTGGACGCCCCTGCTCACATGGCACGGATACGGCGAGCTTGTCACAAAAAACGGAACAGAGTATCCGCTGTACATTAATTTCTACCCGTCTTCCCATTTTTCCCAGCTTCACCTGGAAGGCCTGCGTCCGACGGGCGGTTTACAGGGCTCGGGTTGGCTCTGCACTTCGCCGGGCGTCACTCAGTATCTCGACCTAAGCGGCACGATCTATGGCGGCTGGCGGAGTACCGATGGCAGTCTCATGGCTTTCCGTCTTCTCGAGCACAGAATCATCAATACGGGAGGGTACTGGGGGTTCTTCGATCTTAGAGGCAGGTGGCAAGGCCCCAAACTCGTGATGCATGAGCGTGGGGATCACGGCGAGATAGGAGCGCCGTTCCGCTCCGGCCTGCGAATCGATTACGCCTCGGTTGCCTTCGGCTGGGACAGCTACTCAGAGTTCAAGGCTGCCTGCGCGAACTCGCGGCACTGAAGCGGGCCAAGAATGACGGATAAGTCGTGACGTTTCCATGAATGCCAATACAGCCGCTGCTCCGATGATCGGCCCTCGCGACCGCGAAAGCTTCTTTGAAGCCCAGCGGCGCAACCGTCATGCGACCTGGCGGCTCTCCGTCGTGTCAGTTTTGGCTACGGTCGTGATGGGTATTCCGCTCGCGTTGACCATCACACCTCTGCTCTACGCTGCGGCGTTAATCGTCGCCGACATAGTGAGTATTTGGACGCCGCTGCCGCCCAGTTTCTGGCAGCACGCCAATGAACTCGCTCGATACGGAATGGTGGCGATAGGCTGGTTGACGCAGGCCAAGGCTACGAATCCGCAGGCCCTTGTGATCGGAGCGGCGGTGCTGCTTCTGCCCGGCGCGATTTTGTCGGTGGGATTATGGCTCGGCGTAAATGCGCTGTTCCGGCGCGCCGGAGTCGGAGGCGCGTTGCTGGCGCTGAAGGCGCGCGAGCCGAATCAAGCGGAGCTCAAGGAATTGCAGTTGGCCGACGTGGTCCAGGAAATGTCCATAGCCGCTGGCCTGCCGGCGCCGAAAATCATGCTGATTGACGCGCCTGCCGCAAATGCTGCGGCCATAGGAACGTCGCCGAACGACGCGCGGATTGTGATATCGCGCGGGATGCTCGAGCAACTCAATCGCGATGAACTGGAAGGCGCGCTTGCGCATTTGGTGGCGTCAATTGGCAACGGCGACCTGCGCATCGCCTTCCGCGTCACCAGCGTTTTCGAAACTTGCGGCCTTCTGGTCGCTATCATCAACGCTCCGTTCGGTCGCCGGTCGCGCGGCACGCTGTGGCGAATTGTTCGTTATGGATTATTCGGGAAAAAAGATAGTGAAAGCAGCGCTCAGGAAGCAGCTGCTATGGCCGCGCTTCTCACGCGCAGCGTAGGACTCGACACCGACGACATCGACGATGTCTTCGATAACGCTTCGCACAAGAAGTCGATTCTCCGTTCCATTCGCAACTTCCTGTTGTTCCCCATCTTTCTTACAAATATGGCCATCAAGCTATCGCTTTGGTTTTTCTCTTTCAGCATGCTTGGCCCGAGCATGGCGCTTCTCTGGCGCAAGCGCAAATACCTGGCGGATGCTTCCGCTGTGCAACTCACGCGCAATCCCGACGGCTTGGCGGAAGCGTTGCGGAAGCTCAACAGCGACCGCGGCCCGATTCCGGGAGGGGCATGGGCCGCGCATTTATTCTTGGTCAGCCCGGCCGGCAGCGATCGCGTAAATGACCCCAAGGCAAATGCCGCGCAACAGCAGATGTGGGCTCAGATGTGGGCCGCATCGGGAGCAAGCAACACCAGCACTTCATCACCGTCGGCTCCCGCGGATCTACCGTCAGTCATGAGACAAATCACTACGACGGGAAGCGCGGCCATGGCAGGAGATGCAAATGCGATGGCGCGCATGATGGCGTTCCGCCAGGCTGCCGCAACCGCGCTCGGCAAATCTGTTGATGAAATGCCCAATCTTACCGACATCGCTGCGGCGCAGCACGGCGGCAAAGCGGCCTTGCAGCATCTCGCAGAGTTCAGCAATAAAATGAAAGCGAATCAGCCGGCCGCGAGCGACTCGCAGGAAGCTACGGACAGTTCGAGCAACTTCGCCGGCTTCTTCCCATCGTTGAAGCGCCGCCTAAGGCGCCTCGATCGCATGGGTGCACACGTCGAGCTTGAATCGGGTAGTGACAAGACCTGGATTGTGATTGCGGTGCTGGCTGTCCTTCTCGGGCCGTTTGCCTTGGCCGCCCTCGCGCTTCTTTTGTTTCTGATCGCGATATTGACGATGGCGAGTCTGGTGTTTCTGACCATCTGGATGGCGGTGATTCACCAATTGTTCGTTGTGTTCCTGCATCATTAGGGCCGCGCATTTTGGAAAACAGGATGGTAAGACCGTGTCTACTGCAACGCTGATTGTGATTGGCCTGATCGCGGCGGTGCTGCTGATCTGGTTTATCGCGGTGTTCAATTCACTGGTCGCGCTGCGCGTTCGCGTTCAGAACGCCTGGGCGGACATTGATGTCCAACTCAAGCGCCGCCACGATTTGATTCCTAACCTCGTGGGCGCAGTGCAGGGTTACATGGCGCACGAGCGTTCGACGCTCGAGGCGGTCACCGAAGCGCGCACGAAAGCCGTGGCGTCAAGCAGCGGCACAGTCGCCGATCGCGCGCAGGCCGAATCCGCTTTGAGCGGCGCGCTATCGAATCTGTTTGCGGTGGCCGAGCAATACCCGCAACTGCGCGCCGTCGAGAGCGTGCAATTGCTGCAGGAGCAGCTTACCTCCACGGAAAACCGCATTGCCTTTGCCCGCCAGTTCTACAACGACGAAGTGATGAAGTTCAATACGACTCAGGCGACATTCCCGCGCAATCTCTTCGCGGGCATCTTTGGTTTCTCGCCGGCGACCATGTTCGCCGCGCAGGATAGCGAACGCACAAACGTGAAAGTAAATGTCTAGCTGATCTTCTGAAAGGACGGGACAGTCGGTGGGCCGGCCTTATCTCCCCGACGCCTCGCCTGCTATCGCTATTGGGAAAGCTGCGTCACTTGGACATTGTAGCGGTCGAGCAAGTCGCCCGTGGCGTGTTCCACGGCGGTGACGGCAAGCCGGTAGCCAACCTCCGCCTGCACCAGGCCTAACTCAGCCTGCGCCAATTCCGTCTGAGCTTCGAGCGTGAAGAAGATGGGCTGCGCGCCCAGAGCGTACTTGCGCTGTTCGGCTTGCAGATTTTTCTGCGCCAAGTCCAGAGCGACTTTCGAAGCCTCCATGTCGATTTTCGATTCTTCGAGCTGATGAACGGAGTTCGTGACGTCGAGTGTGATGTTTTGGCGAATCCGGCGATCGGAATAGAGGTCACGGCGCTTGTTGACCAGCGCGTTGCCCAGATTGGCTTCGCCCGTGTGATTCTTGATGGGGAGCGTCAACGAAACTCCAAATCCGTAACCCGGAAATCCGAAGCCAAACACCTGGCCCAGCGCGTCGGTCCAGCCGCCCTGCGAAATCACTTGCGGCGGGATGGTACCGGTATTTATTTCGTTTCCGCCCAGTCCATTGCTTTCGTAGATGCCCGTGAGCCGCAAATCCGGCTCCAAAGCGTTGTGCGCAATTTTAATGTTGAGGTCGTCGTTTGCGAGTTGAAGATGCTGAGCGTCGAGTTCCGGTCGGTTGGCGAGGGCTTTTCCGAGCGCCGTTGTGATGTCGATGTCCATGAGGATTCCCTCGGGCTCGGGCGGCTCCGTCAAGTCAAGATCGAGAGCTCGAATGTTCGGATCGATGTCGGCTCCGATGATTTGCCGAAAAACGTCCTCCGTCTGTTTCAGGGCATACTCGGCTTGAATTTCAGATACGCGCCGCTGAGCGACCTGAGATTCGGAGCGATAAATGTCGAGCGGCGGAAGCGCGCCGAGTTGCAGCGAATGCTTGTCATGGTCATAGGTTTGCTGGGCTTCATCCATTGATTTCTTTTGCACTCCAAGGTTTTCTCTGGCTTGAACAACGTTCCAGTATTGGGCGACGACTTGAAGAATGACGTCGTTTACCTCCTGCTTAAAATTGGCGCGCGATTGCGCCAGGCCGCGCTGGGCGATGATGATCGGACCGCGATTCGGGAGGAACCCTCTGCCGCGAAGCAGCGGCTGTGAAAAATTGAAAGTGAAATTCCCGGAAACCGAAGGATTGAAAAAATCGAACGAGGTGTTTGACGAAAGTTTGTTCGCGTTAAGCGAAACCTGATAATTCGTTCCCGTGAGCAGAGTTTGGGAAACGCCGAGTTGTGCGTTTTGGCTCAGAGCGCTGAGGGTCGGCGCGCCAGAGAGCTGCGAAAATGTGGGAGACGTCGAACGCAACACGTTGAAACCCGATGTGAGCAAGGGATCGAACGTGCCGCGCGCGAAATCAATGGCTTCCTTGGCGTTACCGATTTGCTGCTGATCCAGAACAATGTCCGTGTTATTGGCGAGAGCCAGCCGGATCGCGTCGTCGAGCGAAAGTTGCAGCTTCCCGGCCGCGATGTACTGCTGAAAGTTTTGCGATATCTGCGCATCAGAGACGCGCTGCTCCTTTGCGGATTGTTCCAGGGTTTTGCGATAAGAAGCGCTCTGCGAATAGCAAGTGGGGACGGCGCAAACAAGTGCCATGAAAACAAGAACCGCAAGGCACAAAACTAGCCGAATGTGTGATGGCTTCACTTCATTCCTCCCGAGTGGATTGACGCTGCCCGAACATTCAAAAGCAACTTGCCGAGAACGCCAGGCAAATATGAAACGGCCTCGTCTATTCGTAGCGGATTGCTTCCACCGGATCGAGGCGCGCCGCCTTCATGGCGGGATAAATCCCGAAGATCATTCCAACGGATATCGAAACCAGAAATGCGAGCAGGATCGAGCTGGCCGTCACGATGGTCGACCATGCCGCCAGCCAGGCGATCAACCGGGACATTCCAAAGCCGAAAACGATGCCCAGCACGCCTCCCGCGAAGGAAATCAGTATTGCTTCGACCACGAACTGCCGCACAATGTCGGACTGCCGCGCACCGACGGCGCGGCGCACGCCGATCTCGCGAGTTCGCTCCAGAATGCTGGCCAGCATGATGTTCATAATTCCGATACCTCCGACCAGCAGTGAAATCGATGCAATTGCCACCATCACTGTGTTGAACAGGCGCTCGGTGCGCTGTTGTTCGGCGAGAAGTTCGGCGGGCACAATCACCGTGAAATCGCCCGTATTGTGATGTGTAGTATTGAGGACG